>JAHJRE010000102.1 GCA_018831055.1 Bacteroidota bacterium | reverse complement strand
TGACCGGCATCCAATGGTAAAGCAATGATTCTCTGAGCTATGCCATCGAAATCAATTTTAACTTTCACTCCTTCATCCTTCTTTTCGTCTTTGTCGCCATCTTTTTTCTTTTTATCTCCGTCATCGCTTTTGGCTGGTTCATCCTTTTTAACAGCGACAACATCGTTTTCCGGTTCAAAGGGTGATTTAGTTTCCTTTGCAAGGGTTATAAAATAAACCTTGGTCATATTTCTGTATGCATGGTTCCATTCGGTCCAGGAGTAAATGGGATTAAAATCACGGTTTGAAGTAAAGAAGAGATATTTTCCATCGTCGCTGAATGCGGGCCCTGCACAATCGTACCATTCATCGGTCACAGGATTTTTAGATGCGTTTTCAAGATCATATACCCATACCTTTGAAGTTCCATCGGTTTCAGGAAGTATATAAGTGATCCAGCGGCTATCAGGAGCCCAGCTATAATCGCGCATTTCCCAATCCAAAGCCTGGTCTACCAGAGTAACTTTTTTGGTTTCGATATCAAGATACTGAAGTCGTAGTTTTTTATCAGACCAAAGTAGTTTTTTTGAATCGGGAGACCAAACAGGGTTATATTTATATGTATCGCTGTTAAAAGTGAGTTGAACAGGCAATTCAGTACCATCCTGATTCATGATATATATCTCATCTTCTCCAGTCATATCGGAAATAAAGGAAATGTATTTGCCGTCGGGAGACCATTCAACATTGCGATCGTGGACACCGGATGTTTCCGTAAGGTTAAGGGTAATTCCGTTTTCTGCAGGGAGGGTGAAGATATCTCCTCGTGCACCCAGTACTATTCTTTTTCCATCGGGGGAAACGGCAAATGAATTGATTTCCTCGGACGCATCTTTCATTTCATTCCTGCCGTTGGCAAGGTCATCGGCAATAATGACCGGAATCTGTTTTATGCTTTCGTTTTGGAGATCGAAAGTATAAAGCAAACCGCCTCTTTCAAAAATAATTGCTTTATCTCCAAGAGAAGGGAACTTAATATCGTAATCGGTATAATTGGTTATCTTCCGTGTTTCACCCGATACCGTATTGTAAACAAACAGGTTCATAGTTCTGTCACGGTCTGACAGATAATAAATATTATCTCCATGCCACATCGGAAAAATATCCTGGTTGATGTTATTAGTGATATTCTGTACCTGTTTTGTATCGAAATCGTAGATCCAGATATCATCGGCCATTCCTCCTTTGTAATATTTCCAGGTTCTGAATTCACGAAAAACCCTGTTATAGGCAAGTTTTTTTCCATCGGGAGAATAACTGCAGAAGCCGCCGGAGGGTAATGGAAGTTGTTGAGACAGTCCTCCTTCAGCGGGAACCAGGAACAGTTGTCCTTTAAATGAATTAAAGGATTTCTTTCGAGACCGGTAAACGATATGGTCATTATCCTTCCAGGTCATGACAATATTATTGGGTCCCATACGGTCGGAAATATCATCTCTGCCTAAAGTAGCAGTATAGGTCGTTCTTACCGGGACTCCACCAATGGCTGGCATTACATAAACTTCGGTATTTCCGTCATACTGGCCAGTAAAGGCAATCCGGGTTCCATCCGGAGAAAATCTCGCAAACATTTCATATCCATTCGGGTCGTTGGTAAGCTTGCGGGCCACACCTCCTGAAGCGTCTACCGAATAAAGGTCGCCTGCGTAACTAAATACGACCTGGTCACCATGAATAGCGGGGAATCGCATCAGACGCATCTCGTCCTGCGAAACCGCCATCATCGACATGAAAAGTAATCCTGCTAACAGTAAAATCGTTTTTCTCATGTTTTTGATTTTTTAATGATTATTGAAAATATTGAATCCTGATAACCAATAATATGCCATATAGGCTAATTTCACCATAAACAATGGCTTATGATGTACTTCCGCAGATGGTTCAGCATCCGGATGTCCGCCTGCGTATGTCCTTTGTTCATAAACGAACAATACCCTCCTCCTGTTCAAGGTATACCAGGATTAGAGCATCGATAATATAACCCATCTGATGCAGGATGTCCGCATAATTTCTAATCTGTAACTTATGGGTTTCATCCGGTGAACCGGTTTTAAAATCAAATATCCTTATTCTGTTTTCTTTTAACAGCAAGCGATCTGGACGAACTATCTGTCCATTTTCCAGTGTAATCTCCTGTTCGTTCAATACACTCCAACCATCTTCAAACAATATTGTACATGAGGGATTATCCAGGAGTTTTGTTAATGCACTGATGATCATTGCGGAGGAAATACCTTCAATATACTTTTGTTTTTGCAATTGCAGGATTTTTTCTTCCAGGTCGCTCTTTGAACGGATGCCAGCCATAATTCTGTGAAGAGTATTTCCCTTTTGCCGCTTGCCCTCCGGGTCTGACACATCCCATTGTCCGGGAGTATTCAGGCTTATAAGGATACGTTTGTGCCAGTTGGATGAAATCATCGATTTAAGCAAAACAGGAGGGCAAGTTATTTGAGCATTCCCGGTTTTATTCTCTTTGGTTCCGTGCTCATAAGAATCGGGGATGGGTAATCCTTTGGTACCGAGATAAAAATCAATCATTTTATTGAAAGATTCCCCCTCTCCACTTTCCGGAGCACCTTTCAACATGATATATAATCTTTCCGATGGGCGGGTCATTGCAACATATGCCATGTTAACCACATCGAGGTAGGTTTTTTCGAATTCTTCACGGTATAAGTATGCGAAGCGTGTTTTTTCAAGGCTTTTCGATAAAGGGATCAGACCCAATCGTAGTCCTTCTCCTTCATTTTCTTCCGGTTCTATCCACGATTCCTTCCTGGAAAAAGTCTTGTTATTGATATCAAGATCCGCAAAAGGGAAAATCACAGCAGGAAACTGCAATCCTTTGGCTTTGTGGATAGTCATGATACGTATAGCATCTGAGTCTTCAGGCAAAACGGCAGCCTGTTTATATTCGTTTTGTTCCCACCATTTGAGCCAATCGCGGAGGGTAAGTTTTCTTTTTACATCAGCCTGTAAAATACTATCCAGGAAGAACTGCAGATAGGGATCAAAATCTTCATTCAGATGGCAATTCCTGATGATCTCTTCCACCAGGTCATAAACTGTTAAGGCTTTCAGTTTCGCGGTATTGAAATCTATACCGGCAAAACCCATTATATTGTTTAATCCGGCTTTTTCATTTCCATTGCTTATTAAGTTGAGCATATCATGCAGCGACTTATCCCCAAAACGGCCATCCTGGCTAAGGTAACGGATAACCACACTCATGCTTACTTCGTCATAGGGTAAAACCAGGAGTTTCAGTAAAGCCACCACGAAACGAACCTTGGGGGAAGACCTTAAAAGCAAGGCTTCCCCGGAAACCACCCTGTATCCCTGGCTAAGAAGGTGAGAGGCAATCCGGCTTCCTGAAATATTCTTCCGGGTAATAACAGCAATATCATTCAGAGCAAATCCTGAATCCAGCAAATCGCGAACCACAGAGGTAATCGAATCCATGGTAGCAGCTTCATAGGATTCTTTGTCAAAGCCCTTATCAAAGCGGCGTATCTGGACATATCCACCATGCTTGTTACCCGGGACCTTTTGCTGCACATCTCCAAAAACATCCTTTACCAAAGGAGGAAAAAGTTCGGATATGATAGAAAAGAAATCATTATTAAACGATACTATTTCCTGTTTCGAGCGGTAGTTCTCATCCAGATTTTCTACTTTCCCTTGTTCCTTAAAAAGCAATCTGGTTCCTGGAGATAACCCCTTATGATTCGGAGAAAAGCCTGGTAAAGCAATAAATTGTTCCACATCACCCGATCTCCATCGGTAAATAGCCTGTTTTGCGTCTCCAACCAACATATTGAATCTTCCGTAAGCCAGGGTATTTTCAAATAAGGGAATGAGATTGGTCCATTGCAGTTCAGAAGTATCCTGAAACTCATCCACGAGGTAATGTTCGTACTTCTCCCCTACTCTTTCATAGACAAAGGGAACAGGCTCCTTCATAATTACATCGGCAATACTTTTATTAAATTCCGAAATATGGATCAGGTTTTCATCGTGCCGTATTTCCAGAAAAACTCGCAGGAATTCATTAAGGACAGCCACAGGATAGATATTTTGTCTGAGCAATCCAAGCAGATGATACTTTCCTTCCTCTGTTTCCCGCAGGGTTTCGATTTTTCTGTAAATGGAAAGCAACTCAGGTTTGATTTGTTCAATTTTGGCAGCATCAGCCGGATCGGTCTTACTCCCGGCCCAGGAATCCCTGCCCACAGTATCTTTTACATAGCTATTCGGTTCAATTTTATCAATCCGGCCATCGCGCAGATATTCGAAATACCTCATAATACCGCGGTTTCCCTGATAGAAAGCGCTGTAAGATAATCCGGAGGCGGTGATTACATCATATGCCTGAAGGCCAAGATTTATTAATTCAGCTTCAAACTTTTTTCGAAAAGCAGCCATTTTCTGGTCAGCCGACAAAAGGTCTTCCGGCTGTAAGGCGGTTAATACGGACAAATGCGGGAATATCTCTTCCCTGAGCAAATGGGAGGCAAAAGACTGCAGATTGTGTTCAATATTCCAGTTTTTTTCTTCATCTGTTCTAACGCCGGTGAATTTCACCAAAATCTTCGTAAGCATTTCATCCTTTCCAACACGGCTTAGAAGGATATCGACTGCACGGGAGATAAAGCTTTCGGTATCAAGTTCGACCTCAAAATTAGCCGGATAACGAAGATCAAAGGAAAAGCTTCTAATAATTCGGTAAATAAAGCTATCGATAGTACTAATGGCAAAATCTGAGAAATTATGCAGGATGAGACCGAGCACCCTGACGCTTCTGCTTCGTATTTCTTCTTCAGGGAGACCTGTGGATTGCGTTAGCTTTTCCATCAGGGTTTTATCTCCTTTCTGAAGATTTTGATCCGGGTGACTGAATTTTTCGAGGGTTGAAAGAATCCTCCCTCTCATTTCGGCAGCCGCTTTATGGGTAAAGGTAATGGCAAGAATGCGGCGGTATTTTCCAGGGTCGAGCAGAACAAGATTAAGATACTCCTTTACCAGTGTAAAGGTCTTACCTGATCCAGCCGATGATTTGTAAACAATGAAAGCCATATTAAAACCTAAAGGTAAGAATATATCAAATGGAAAACGATTTATTAAGGCTTGCGGGATTTTTTCCTTTCTCTTTTGAAAAGGTCTCCGAAATTATTAAATTCCTTCCTGTAAAATATACCGACACCCTGGGTATAGGGAGCGATATCGTCGAGAGTATTTATATTGTTAGAACGGTTAAAGGCTTTAAGTCGAACCCGGCCGTCTTTACGTAGCTTGTATTCGATATTCACATCTCCAACTATATTACTAGCATTCTGAGAGTTACTTTTCGATGACACGCCAATATTTCCATCAATGATAAGCCTGTCGTCGAAGAGCTGGGTAGAAAGAGCCACCTGTAGTTCATCCTCTGAAAGTTCATCACCCGCGCGATAATTAATACCCACATCAAAATCGCGGGAAATTTGTGAAAGCCAATTACTAAGCTGATTCCCTATAATATTAAATGATGAAGCACCAAAATTTCCACCGGAAGTATAGCTAAAGCTATTCAGCATCAGCAAAGAGATCATCTGTTGATTCATCACAGCCTGGTCGTTGGTGTCTATCAAGGCGTAAATATCCTGGCGGATTTCATCTTTTACATTAGGGAACCGCAGATTAAAGCGGATATCTGGATTCATCAGCCTGTCCTGGAGCCAAAGGATACAATCCACATTTATTTTCTCCCCGGCATAGAGTTCATCCAGGGTTGGGCTCAATCCGGTGATATTTGTTTTAACTTTATAAAGTCCTTTGACATTCAGTGTTGCATCCAGAGGGTCTCCGGTAAACTGGATCTTACCGCCGCTAAGGATTTCAAATCGTTTTCTGATAAGGTTCTGGATCGTAAACAGAAATGTTCCCCGGCTAATGATATAGTCCCCAACCAGTCTGAACTCGCCTGATGGGGAAATCGACAGTTGGGCTTGTCCGGCACCCCGTGCCGAAAGGTTCCCCATCTGATCGGGCAGATAAATCAATAGCTCGGCATCATTGGTGACATCGAGTTTCAGGTTTAACGATAAGCCTTTAACATTAACATTTCTGGTAAGCACCTCTACTTCATCAGTAAGGTTTCCTGGATTGATAAAAACAATATAATCGTTTTGCATTAGGCTTGCCCGTGTATTCAAAGGGATGCTTATAAAAGTACCGGCGTTGGTTCGGGCATCAACGTCGATGGTAAGATCATCCAATTCACCTGTTATATCCACGGATCCTGTTGCAAGTGCACTGCCATAAAAATCGCTGTTTTGATAACGATCTGTGTTCAGGCAAATAAAATTCTGAGGGCGCAATTCCACATCCAGTCGAAAATCCTCCAGTTTGTCGTGAGTTAGGCTGCCATCACAAACAGCTTGATTCCCTAAGGTATCATAAACCACCAGATCCTTAAAATACAAACCGTTTCTATCGAATTTGATTTCGTGGGCCAATTCATATCTCGTATTCAGATAATCCACCTTAAACGTTGTTCGCATAAGTTTCAGGGTTCCACTCAAAATGGGATCAGACTCCGTGCCGTCAAGTTCGAAATTTGCGGAGGCAATACCATCCAGGTTGTCCAGGATGCCAGAAACAAATGGGCGTAGTGCTTTTAGGTGGAAATTCTGCAAGTAAAATGAGAAGTCAAAATTCCTGTCAGGATCATTCGGATAATAATAACCTTCGAGATCAAGAACTTTGCTGGAACCCACATTTCCCGTATAAATAATTTCCGCATTGACAAAGGCCCGATGTTGGTCCGGGTCCCAGTGGCTCTGTACAACAGCATCCCCAAGTAAAACAGTGTTCATACGAAACCCTGTCAACGATATATCCGAGTATAAGGAAATACTGTTAAAAACATTTGAAACACTTAAATTTCCATTAATAACAGCATCAAGATCAAAACCTTTATCCTTCAAGAGAATATCAAAATTCGACATTTGCCAGTCTCTGAAATCAGCATTCAGAGTATCCGCGGGTGAACCTGAAACTGCACCGTTTAGTTTCAATTGCTGTTTTCCCCCAACGAATTCAAGATTACTGATCTTTATTGCGGTGGAATCCATAGTGATCAGATTACCAGGCCTGATCATCCATGAGCTGTCGTTGATAACAAGGTGAGCAGTATCAATAGAGGCTGTTGAATAAGCGGTATCCAGGATGGCATAATAACCGGAAATATCGGCTTTGTTTTTATCCAGTATGCTATGATCATCCCATGTGATTTTAAATAAAATACTATCCCGGCGAATATTTGCATTGATGCCAAAATTTTCCATCCCAAACTCCAGGGAGTCATTTTCCTCTGATTCCTGAAAAATAGTTTGATAGCTGCTTAAACCAATTGCAAAATGGCGCGGCAGAGTCTGGGCATGAATATCCAAACCTTTGAATCTAATTCCTTTCCATGAAATCTCAGGGGAAGTCATGTCAAATTCAAGAAAATCCGAATCCCCGGTATAGGTACCTGTAAGATTTGTCCCGGTATGCACTTTCAGATCGGGAACAAAAAGTTGGGTAAGGTTATCGGTATTGTAAAGTGAGATGTCGAAATTAAGAAACTGCTGGTTAAGTGATGTTTTTTCTAGTTCCAATCCAACCAGACCTGCTTCAACATAACGATCGAACAGCTTCACAAAGGCCTGCCCCATATCATTGAACAGGAAATCACCTTTTATCGATGCTTCCATGAAATCGGAGTGTAGAAAAATTCGCTTTGTCATTCCGGTATCCCGAAGTGTGACGAGAGCGAGGTGATCCAGATAATAATTGATACCCTTTTCCGTATAGCTTGTGCTATCGATATAAATTTTACCTTCCAGATCATCGAAATCGGTGGCAATGAAGTTACATCGAAGCGTTGTACTTATTGACATATCCTGTGAGCGTTCCGACAGGTGAAGATCATAAAGTCTTGCATTATTGATTTTGGCCAGAAAATCAAAAGTGGGGATATCCTGTCCCAAATCCAGATCTCCCTTGAATTTCATTTGGATCAGTTCGTCGGAAACATTCATTTCCCCATTGAACCGTTTTTCGGCAAAAGTGCCCTGAACTTCAATCTGGTTAAAACTGTTATCCAGTAGATCCAGTGAATTGATCATGCCATTAAGTCTGATGAGCAGGTTTTCAGCATCCAGTCCCTGTCCGTCAACCAGAGCGGCTAAAGTAACTTTTCCCAGGTATTCTTCAGCTCCGATCAATTGTCCGACATCGAATGATTCGGCTGTAATACGACCGTTATATTTTACAGAGACCACAGAATCCTGTTTAACGATAAGATCGGTAGACACATTTCCGATAGCTGTACGGTAAGAAGCATAGGAAACAAAATCATTGTAAAATCCGGTAAAAGAACCTTTAATTCTGGCAATGCCGATAGTTTTTATCACTTCAGGAATTATTATCCTGCCTGCCCCTTCAGGAAGATTAAATGCCTCTAAATCTGGCAGTGAAACCTGCATTTCTTCAGCTTTAAGATGCATGAAGGTATTTTCCACATCCGGCAAGCCATGCATGTTAACATTGCCGTTGAAGTGTGTATTTTTCCCAAAAGCAAATTTAAATCCATTGGTTTTTAAATTACTCACCGTACCGGAGATCACCCCTCCAATTCTCAATGGATTATCCATGGCGGTTAAACTGGTTGCAAAACAACCGATATCGGTAAGATTAAAAACAGATGGCCGGATTTCTGCCTGTATCCTTACCGAATTAATAAAATCATTATAAGCATTCCAATCGTCATAATGAAACTCAAAATCAAGATCCAGGTCAGAATTTCCTGTTTTTAGCAACAGGCTGTGCGCTTTCAGGAAAGCCGGGCTCAATGCAAGCCGGCCGCTCATCGAAAGCACTTCCAGTCCGCATTGTTCATGACACATAAGTTCGTCGGTTATGAAACTGACCGTATCTCCATTCAGGTAAAGGTCGTGAACGACAAAAGCTGCCAGATAGGTATCGAGGTGCGAATAGTCCATCCCGGCATCCTTTACCGGGCGATTCCAGTTATCCATTTTAAATCTGACATCAATCAGATCCAGTCCTTTTAACTTCACTTCCCACTGTTCACCCTTCAGGCTGTCGATCTTTACTGAATCTGTTTGTTTACCGGACAAACGAGAGAAGATCACACTGAAATTATAGCTGGAATCTCCTTCGTATTTCACAAGATGTATACCGGCATTTTTAAGGCTTACAGAATTAACATTGATTACCTTATTTTTCAATTCAGGATTACCCAGATTTATAAACATTTTCCTGGTAAATAGCAGAGTATCTTCACGATTATCCTGAATAAAAACATTTTTAAGGCTGATATCAAAAAGCGGGGTTATCAGGAGCCTGTCGATGGTAATATTGGTTTCAAGTGTTTCTGACAGGTAAGCTGCGGCCATACGTGCCGTAACTGTCTGAACGAGCGGATCCCATGCAAAAGACAAAATGGTAGCCGGCACTATGACCAGCACCACAAGAAACATGGATAGTATTCTGATTATCCTTTTTTTGATA
>JAHJRE010000101.1 GCA_018831055.1 Bacteroidota bacterium | reverse complement strand
TAAAAGAGAAACCGCAAAAGAAGTGATAGCCATTCTCGGAGAATTTGACATTAACGATCTCCCTTCGGGTAATTACAACCTGGTAATCGAAATCCGTGATAAGGAAAACACCCGGATTACAAGTAATCAGCTATTCTTCCAGCGGAGCAATCCCAAAGTCGAATATAACCTTTCAGACCTGGCAGCGCTCAGCATTGAAAATACTTTTGCCGGAAGGATTACAAGTGAAGACACACTTAACCAATATATTATGTTCCTCTCCCCTATTGCAACCGATCTTGAACGGGGTTTCATTAACAAACAAATGAAAACCAGCGATCTGGTGACAAAGCAAAGGTTTTTCCTGAATTTCTGGATTACACGCGACAATTTGAATCCAGATAAAGCCTGGGAATATTACCTGGGGCAGGTTATGAAAGTCAATCACTCTTTTAACGCTATTGCAAGGCAGGGATATGATACAGACCGGGGAAGGGTATACCTGAAATACGGACCTCCGAATATTATTTCACAAAGCTATAATGAACCTGCCGCCTATCCTTATGAAATATGGCAATACTATACTTTGGGAAATAATCAGAGGAATAAGAAATTCGTTTTCTACACAGAAGACATCGTCACCAATGAGTTCCAACTGGTCCACTCGGATGCCATCGGAGAAATATCCAATTACAGGTGGCAGGTGATGATTTACCGCAGAACGTACGATCCGGAAAATTTGGATCAGGGCCAGTATTTCGATGCCTGGGGAAGCAAGGTTAACCAGTATTATGACAATCCTTATTAATGCCTGGGAAAATCTTTTTAGAAAGGCCACCGGAATTTAAAATGTTTAGAATTACCTTTGCGGAAAAGCGAAATTTTTTCTGGAATGGCAATTGTATACTATAGTTTTAGAGTTATATCCTGGTGTATCTCTCGTTTACCCTTCCCGGCGCTATACTGCTTGTCTGGTTTCCTGTGCTTCATCCTGAGGGACGTAATACGCTACCGCCGGAAGGTCGTTTACAACAACCTTCGTAATTCATTTCCTGAAAAAAGCGAATCGGAAATCCGTAAAACGGTCAGGAAGTTTTATCAGAACCTTGCCGATGTCATCCTGGAAACCATAAAACAGGAGAACCTCAGCCTAGGGCAGTATGAGAAGCGTTTTATTTTCAGCAATACGGAAGTTTATGAAAAAATAATTTCGCAGGGAAAAAGCGTTATCGTCGGTATTGGTCATTGCGGAAACTGGGAATGGATGGGCAATGCCCTCGGACTAAGCGTTCCGGTGAAAGGATATGCTGTTGTAAAACCTCTTTCTGATAAGAGATTTGACAAATACATCACCAGACTTAGAAGTAAGACCCGTAATGGCGGTGTAATATCTTTCAAAGAAGTCTACCGAACGCTGGTCAGGTTAAAAAACCAAAGAACCATGACTGTTTTTGCTGCCGATCAGACACCAACCCGTGGGGAGATCAATTACTGGACAGAATTCCTTAATCAGGATACGCCATTTTTCCTGGGAATAGAAAAAATTGCGAAATCACTTGATTCAGGTGTTCTATTCCTTGATCTGCAACGGACAGGCAGAGGATATTATGAAGGTAATTTTCAATTGATAACAGATGACCCCAGGAATACAAAAGAATTTGAGATTACGGAAAAATATGTATATTTACTTCAGAAAGCCATTCGCAGGCATCCTGATAACTGGCTCTGGTCGCACCGGAGATGGAAGCATAAAAGAACTTAATCACAGCAGGTTTTGAGTAAAGTCGCGATCGTAATATTGAACTGGAATGGTAAGTATTTCCTGGAAAAATTCTTACCATCCGTAGTTACGTACAATCATCCCGATGCTGAAATTGTCGTCGCTGATAATGCATCCAGCGACGATAGCCTTGAATTCCTTGAAAAATACTATCCGGACATCAGGATCATCCGCAATGAAACCAACCTGGGATTTGCCGGTGGATACAACCAGGCCCTCACCCAGGTGGATGCAACCTATTTCATCCTGCTGAATTCCGATATTGAGGTATCACCAAACTGGATACAACCTGTTATTGACCTTATGGACAAGGATTCGTCCCTTGCCGCTTGCCAACCAAAAATACTCTCATTCAGCGAACGCGGAATGTTCGAATATGCCGGTGCTTCAGGTGGTTTTATTGATAAATATGGATATCCATTTTGCAGGGGGCGGATATTTATGACCCTGGAAAAAGACATTGGCCAATACGATAATGCAGTTGAAGTGTTTTGGGCCACAGGGGCCTGTTTATTCGTCAGGGCTGATTGCTACAGGATGTTGGGAGGTTTTGATGCAGACTTTTTTGCCCACATGGAAGAGATTGATTTTTGCTGGAGATTGAAAAATCAGGGATATAAAGTAATGGTATGTCCGGAATCGGTGATTTACCATGTTGGAGGGGGCACCCTACCAAAAAGTTCAGCCCGGAAAACCTACCTGAACTTCAGAAACAATATGGCTCTTTTGTACAAAAACCTTCCATCGCACCGAATTTTAAAAGTATTTATTGCCAGACTTTTCCTTGATTTTATCGCATCAATGAAATTTCTTATGGAAGGTCACATAAAGGATTATTTTGCTGTGATCAGGGCTTATTTTAGTTTTTACCGCACATTACCTCGAACCATCAAAAAACGAAAACTATTGCAACATAAAAAAACCAGACATATTTACCGCGGTAATATTGCTTTCGATTATTTCCTTTTTGGAAAGAAAAAATTTGAAGATCTGAATCCCAATCGATTTTCCTGAAGTATTTTTAAGCTGGATTAACAAATACTTAATAATTTTATTTGGGGTCTATTCCATTAATAATTAAATTTGCGCTGCCAAAACTTAATAAAAGCGAAATGAAGAAATTTATCATCTTTTTAGTATTGTTCGGAAGTTTTTTTCATCTGAGCGCCCAAAATTTCCAGGAACAAATGGCACCTCAAGGCCAATCTCAAGTCACACGTATCGCTCTTAAACTGAATTTTCCGGATACTATCCCTCTGGTTGTTCAAACAGCTGTTTTCTCGCGGGATCCTTTTAAAATATACGACAGTATTATCGAAAGTAACAAAAGTCTGATACGTGAAAGAATGGCGCAAGCGCCCAACGAGAACGCAGCCAATATGGAAGCGGCCAACCTTATGACCTTCCTGTGGAATAGTGTATTCCATCAAGTAAGTGGCTTTGAGATACTCACAGTCTCATCAAGGCCCAAAGATCAAGCCGTAATTTCTGCACCGGAAATGAGCGGGCGCTTTTGGGTAACCACCAAAGTAACCTTCTTTAACAAATTTTTTGTTTGCTGGTGCCTGCCCATCCAGGTGGAAAGCGGACAGGGTTACTCAGTGGAGATGAATGCAGAAAACACACTGAATTTGAGAGGATTGTTTACTTATATCCTGAACAAAGATAGCCAGGGTCAAACTCCTCCAAAACCTCCCCAAGGGAATTAATCCTTCGTTTTTTCAAGGAAGTATTCTATAGCCAAGCGGTACGAGTCCAATCCAAAACCGGATATGGTGCCAACAGCATGCGCGGCCGTTAGTGATGAATGACGGTATGCCTCCCTTGCAAAAATATTGGAAATATGCACCTCCACAACCGGAGTGCTGATAGCCCGGATCGCATCAGCCAATGAAACAGACGTGTGGGTATAACCACCTGCATTTAAGATTATTCCTGTATAAATAAAACCCGACTTTTGGATAGCCTCAACAAGCTCTCCCTCAATGTTGCTCTGAAAATAATCAATTATAATCTGTGGAAACCGTTCCCTGAGTCTTTTTAAATACTGTTCGAATGATATTTCACCATAAATATCCGTTTCCCTACGCCCCAGCAAATTCATATTCGGGCCGTTAATGATCATTATTTTCATAAACCGGATTTTTTTCAAAATTAAGCATAATCCGGTATGTTTTCAGGAATTACTTTAACTCCAGACTGATATACCTAAGGAATTCTTCCCTGGTTTTTTCCTCCAGGAATTTTCCAGAGTACTCCGCTGTCACTGTGGTACTGCTTTCATCCTGGATACCCCTTGAAGAAACACACAAATGCTTGGCTTCCACAACTATGGCAACATCTTCTGTTTTGAGCACCTGTTTTAGTTCATTGGCGATCTGCACAGTCATTCTTTCCTGTACCTGAGGCCTTTTGGCAAAGTGATCCACAATCCGGTTGATCTTCGAAAGCCCTATTACCTGCCCACTGGAAATGTATGCAACATGAGCCTTGCCAATAATGGGAAGAAAATGATGCTCACAAGTGGAATTCATATTAATATTTTTCTCAACAAGCATCTCCCCATACTTGAATTTATTTTCAAAAACAGAGATTTTTGGCATATTGGCAGGGTTCAAACCCCTGAAAATTTCCTGTACATACATTTTTGCTACACGATGCGGAGTACCCCGTAAACTGTCATCACTAAGATCCAGTCCCAGAGTTTCCATAATTGCCCGGAAATGATCTTCAATAATTGCCATTTTCTCTGCATCCGTTTTTACGAATGCATCAGGCCTTATGGGGGTATCAATTGAAGTTGCCACATGGTTTTCTCCCAGGATTTCGCATGCTTCGTAAAAAGAATCATCCGGCATTGCAGCGTTTACATCGATATCTTTAGTATCTATGGTGTGAAATTCATTCAGTCTCATATTCTCAAATTTAAGGTTGCTAATCGTAGTCTAAACAAGTAAAAGGTACTTTTTGTTTAACTTTTATAATTATTAATTAAACACGATTAGATTTTTTTACACGGATTCATGTTTCAAAACAATATTGCATAATTTTAGACCATTCTTTATCACAGCTTTACTTGAATAACGGGAAGAAGGAAAATGAATTAAGGATACTGGAGGATTGTATCCAACTCACGGATATGTTTCCTGCAGGGCGGATACTCCGAAGTGAATCTCCGGATTTTATCATTCGCATCAGCCGCAAGAAAAGTCTGGGTATAGAACTTACGGAAATAATTTCTCACACATCCGGCAATATTAAATACGCATCAAACCCGGTTGGCGATAACAATGATTACGTTTCCCAAGCTATTTTAGAAGCTGTTTCGAAAAAGGAAGAAAAGATCCATTTGTACCGAAAAAATCGTCTCGACCATTACTGGCTGATCATGTATATACAAAGTGAGCCAGGGCCAAGTCAATCCGGCTTTTTCAATCGCATGGAAAAATGGATTTTCCAAACCTCTTTCAATAGAATATTTCTGTATGTAAAACCCTGGCGAAAAGTCTTTGAATTAAATAAAATTGATAATTTAGGGCACTTATAATCATCCTATTACTAAGAATTGAATAAAATGAGAAGAACTACAAATTTTACTGCATTGCTAAGTATCATGATCGTATGTTTTGTATCATCATGCAACAACCGTCATTTAAGCCCAGAAGAGATTCATAATTATGTTTTTACGGTAGATTCGCATACCGACACTCCCATGTGGTTTATACGATCGGAGTTTGATTTTGGCCAAAGGCACGATCCCATCAAAGATCGCAGTTGTGTTGACATTCCGAGGATGGAAGAAGGAGGGCTGGATGCCGTTTTCCTGGCTGTATTTACTTCTCAGGGTGAACGAACAGATGAAGCTTATGATAAAGTATATGCCTTTGCAAACCGCATCCTGGATTCCATTGAAAGTACGGCCGATAAAAACGCAGAGAGAACAGCCATCGTCACCACTCCTGTGGAGGCTTATGCATTGGAAGAAGAAGGGAGACGAGCTTTGTTTATAGGAGTAGAAAACGGATATCCCATCGGAAACGACCTAAGCAAAATCGGGATGCTTTATGACCGTGGCGCCAGGTATATCACCCTTTGCCATACCAGAAACAACCAGATATGCGATTCTTCCGCCGATACGACCGAGCACAACGGATTATCTCCTTTTGGCGAAGAAGTTGTAAAAGAGATGAACAGACTGGGCATGATGATTGATGTCTCCCATATTTCCGATTCCAGTTTTTATGACGTTATCCACTTGTCAACAAAGCCTGTTATAGCCTCTCACTCATGTGCCAGAGCCATATGCGATAACCCAAGAAACCTTACCGATGACATGCTTCGTTCATTGGCTGCTAATGGAGGCGTAATACAACTTTGCATTCTGAGCGATTATGTTAAAAAACCAGAACCCAACCCTCTTCGGGACAGTCTAAGAGAAACGGTGAGAACAAAATTCAGGGGATTCGAAGGCCTCAGCGATGAAGAAATGAAACAAGCCAGAAAAGAATGGTATGCCATCGATAGCATAGCACCAAGAAAGCTGGCCACAGTTAAAGATGCGGTTGATCACATAGACCATATTGTGGCAGTTGCAGGAATTGATCATGTAGGTATAGGCACAGACTTCGACGGAGGCGGCGGACTAGCCGACTGCCGTGATGTAAGCCAACTGCCCAGCATCACTAAAGAGCTTGTTGCCAGAGGCTATTCAACAAAAGATATAAAGAAGATCTGGGGGGAGAATTTGATGAGGGTTATGGCAATTGTCAGTGCCTGAAATATGTTGACCACTTTTTGACCATCAAAAAGTTAAGAAATGGCAACAACATCATCTTTTAAAAAGCAATTTGACCAAAGGAGACAACGTACTTTTTCAGAATCAATCAGAAAAGAAGTTGTACGC
>JAHJRE010000100.1 GCA_018831055.1 Bacteroidota bacterium | reverse complement strand
GGTAATGCAATTTTATGAGTATCACCCGGATGCTCTGATTATTTTCCAGACAGAAACCCTGCAGAACTGGTGGAAGCAGCTTGATGAAGTCTGGCAGGATGTATTCAGGAAATATGTGGCATTTTCCGGAAAACCAAGTCGCGAAGATCTTCATAATATCAGCAATCTCAAGGAAATAGACATCAGCAACCTATCGGGAATAAAAAGCCTTGCTCCTTTGAGAAACCTTTACCGGCTGAAAATACTAAAAGCAGGAGGTGTAAGAATTAGCGATATTGAACCCCTCAGAGGGTTGAATCAGCTTTCCTTCCTGGATATTTCGGATAATCCAATAACTAACCTGGATGCCATTTCGGGAACAGACAGGATTACATATCTGAATCTTAAGAACATACCAATTGACGATTTTTCCGCTATCAGCAGGCTGGTATTGCTGGAGACGCTAAATGTTTCGGGAACCATGATCAAGGATCTCTCCGCACTTGCCGGGATGAAGAATCTCAGCTCGATTTCCTTCTTTAACACAAGAGTTAAAAGCTTCAAAGGCATAGAAGAAAATTCACGACTTAAGCATATAGAATGTTTCAATACGAAGCTTAGCCAAAAAAAAGTGGATAAATTCAAGGAAACCCATCCCGGTGCTGAGGTGATATTTTATTGATGCAACCGGGGCTTTGTTTGTCGGGTCTTGTAAATAATTCTATATTTTTACAGCAAAACCTTAGGTATGACCCGACTATTCATTACTGCCATTTTGGTGGCGATCTTTTCAAGCACTATCGCCCAAAACGAAACATGTCTGACAGGAAACAATCTTCCAGCTCTTTCGCAGTGGGAAGAGAAGCAATTGATGTCACTCCCGGAACTTAGTTTACCGGAACGATACCGTTCCATGTCGTTACCATCGTCAGTGGATAATTCCACCCAACCTTATTTCAGGCCGGTTTTTAACCAATCAGGGTATTGTTGCGGACAGGCCAGCGGTATAGCATATAATTTTACTTACGAAGTTGACCGGGTAAGGAGTTTGCCCGCCAATATTCCTGATAACCAATACCCGACGCATTTTTCCTGGAACTGGTGGAACAGCGGCTATGGTTATTATGGAGTAAGTTATCTGCATAGCTTCCGCCTCCTGAAGAAATACGGTATGCCAAATGTGACCGATTATGGCGGGACTCTTGCGTACGGAGGGGAGCAAAGATGGATGTCGGGATACAATGAATATTATAATGGTATGCATAACCGTATCAACAATGCATATCAGATTTATGTAGGTGACCCCGACGGTTTGGAAACACTTAAGCACTGGTTATACGATCATCTTGAAGGATCACCTGTGGGAGGTGTTGCAAGCTTCTATGCACAATACATGTCGCCACAAGCCCAGTTACCGGCCGGAACGCCTGAAGCAGGCAAATGGGTCATCATCAGCTTTGGAGGCAGCCCCAACCACGCTATGACCATCGTAGGATACAACGACTCGATAAGGTATGACTACAATGGAGACGGACAGTATACCAATCACATCGACATAAACAACGATGGCACGGTAAATATGAAAGACTGGGAGATCGGGGGATTCAAGATGGCCAACAGTTACGGAGGAGTGCCCAACTGGGGCAACCAGGGTTTTGCCTATATGATGTATAAAACCGTTGCCGATAAACTGGGTTCAGGAGGGATATGGAACCATTGCGTACATGTGCTTGATGCAAAGCAGAACTGCAATCCTCAATTGACAATGAAAGTCACACTGAAACACGATTGTCGTGAACAGATAAAGGTAAGGGCAGGATTAAATACTGACATTATTCAAAGTTTTCCTGAAATCTTGCTGGAGTTTCCCATGTTCGACTATCAGGGAGCCTGCATGTATATGCAGGGGGGTAATTCTGTTGAGGAGAATAAGACCATCGAATTCGGACTGGATATCACTTCGCTTCTCAGTTACATCAACAGCGGAGATACTGCTAAATTCTTCCTGCAGGTGCAGGAAAACGACCCTTACAGCCAGGGTAGCGGTGAGATCGTATCTTATTCCCTTATGGACTATACCAGTGGAAGCGCAGTTGAAATTCCTTGCCAGCAAAACAATGTACCCCTTGTCAATAACGGAAAAATTTACCTCGCCATCACAACTCCGGTAACCTTCGATAAAGTGCAGGTCAGCAATACCGTCCTTCCTCCGGTACAAATAGGCCAACCATACTATTGCCAGATGATCGCTACAGGAGGAGAAGCTCCTTATCGCTGGTTCCTGGATAAGACTTATGATGAGCAGACAGGAGCAGGTGCTTTCCCCATGATCAATCAGGTAAAACTCAACCCCAGTAATAACACAAGCGGCTTTGTAAGCAGAGATATTGATTTCAGTTTTCCCTTCTACGACAGTGCCTATTCAAGAATTACCGTCCATGTAGATGGTTACCTGATGTTCGACGAACAACTTTATCCCTATCCTTACTTCAACGACGATATGGTGTTGTTTACCCGTACCCGGCATATTTCTCCGTTTATGACCGAGGAACTAAAAATTTACACTTCACTGGGTGACGGTATCTGGTACGAGGGGGATTCCCAATCAGCCACTTTCCGTTGGAAATGCCATCTGGAAGATGATGACAGCAAAGAAGTTAATGTAGCTGTTAAGCTCTTTCCTGACGGAAAGATCCAGTATTTTTATGGTAATATCACTGCAGAAAGCAATCTCTTCTGGATTCCCGGTATAGCCGACGGCAACGATGAGCATTATCAACTCTGCTCCAATTATAACGATGGGATACCCAATTCTGGAGACAGGATCATCCTCACTCCTTACATACATCCGGAGGGCTTAAGCCTTTCGGAAGAGGGCCTCCTTTCCGGGATCGTGACCACTCCATACAATGCAACTGAATTAAAATTCAGGGTGGAAGACAATAATTTCATAAACAATTACAAAACGCTTACCTTTTCAACAACCGGTATCATCGTCCTTGACAGTCTGTTTGCCGGTGGGGATAATATTCTTGATTACAGTGATACTGCGAGCATCTCAGTTGATATTTTAAATATTGAATCCGACACGATCCAGGATGCCAACATGATCATTTCTTCCAACGATCCGTATATTGAGCTTACAGATTCCACAGAATACCTGGGAACCTTGATTCCTGGAATTGTAAAGCGTTTCGATGATGCTTTCCGTTTTATCACATCTCCCTCCATCCCCGATGGTCACACAGTGCAAATCAACACCGAGATCATCGGAAACCGGCAAAGCTGGCAAAACGTCATTACATATGATGCCCACGCTCCCTTGCTTAACGTGGAAGAAATCATCATCGCCGACAATAACGGACGGCTCGATCCCGGAGATACTGCAGAAATGATACTGGGAATACGAAACAACGGCAGTTCCCTTGTCACAGCACTGATCTCTGAACTATCCAGCGATGATCCAGCTATAGAAATCATTAAAGCTTTTGATACGGTTCCGTTGCTTTTGCCCGATTCGGGATTTTATGGAAATTATCATGTAATTGTAGCAGAAAGTGCCAATATAGGTCATATGATTGATTTCCAGACTTTGTTTTCGGCAAACCGGGGATATACGGCAATCGATAGTTTCAATCTGATGATTGGTCTTACCATAGAAGATTTTGAATCAGGAGGGTTCACCACGTTCGCCTGGGGTTTTGAACACCAGGAAGATTGGGTCATGGAAGACTTTTTCCCGTATGAAGGGCTTTTCAGTGCCAGATCTGGACGAATAACACACAACATGATGTCATCGCTTATCCTTGACATACAAGTATTTGAAGAAGGTGAAGTCAGTTTTTTCAAACGGGTAAGCTGTGAAGATGACGAAAACAATGACAATTTTGATTATCTGGCTTTCCTGATCGATGGAATAGAACAGGCCCGATGGGATGGTGAAACGGAATGGACACAGGAAGAATTTCAGGTCGAAACCGGATATCACCGTCTGGAATGGAGATACACGAAAGACAGCACAGTAAGTCGAGGTTATGATTGCGCCTGGATCGACTATGTTTCGCTTCCATCTTCCACAGACATCATCAACACGCTTCTATACGAACCGGAAAGCGTTCATAAACTAATGCTTCCTGAGCAGGGAGACGAAGATACGCTTTACATTACCAATTCCCAGCCGGGGGTGCATCAATACGAAATACTCATATCCTACAATCCGGATACAAGCGCCAGCCAGGCATCACGCAACATATACGCCTCCAACCTAATGTGCAACATTAAAGCTTTGTATACCGGCAGCCAGAAAACACTCACCCTGACTGTATACAATACCAGCGACGACGATGAATGGGTAAGGGATATAGAACTAAGTTTTCCATCCATGATTGGAGTGGTAAGCGCCACCCATTTTACGGGAGGATCTGCCGGTGACCTGATCTACGACGGAAGCATGGGATATGGATGCACGGTTACCTGGCATGGTGATGACGGTTCAGGGTGGGGAGTATTGAAAGGCGGAGAAACCGCTACCGCAAACATAACTATTGTGGTGCTGCCCGAGATGACATCTGCCATCGAACTCCCTTACATCGTCAAAGGAGATATTTATGGAAACGATCCGCATGAAATCTTTGGCACCATAAACATCATCAACCTCGGACAGGATCTCGACTGGATCCATGTTGATGGAGTAAATGGCTCCATACCAGGGAACAGTATGGAGGAGAAAAAATTCAGCATTACCACTTTTGGCCTTCCCGACGGGGATTACTATGCTCAACTGATTTTCCAGGAACAATTTCAGAATACTCGCATCATACCTGTTTACCTTACCGTTGATCATGCTATTTTTATTCCAGAACCGGGGCTTGCCGGCGGCTTTACCGTATATCCCAACCCGGCCAACGACCTGGTTCAAATAACATGGACACAGGAAGCCAGAGAGACAGTAAGCCTGAAAGTCTATGATGTTTCAGGAAAATTGGTCAACATGCTCATCAATCAACTTCCATTGGACCCGGGACTGCATGCCTGTTCCTGGGATTTAAAGGATGAAACAGGAAAAACGGTCAACCATGGCATTTACTTCTGTATCCTCGAACTGGGAGATAAAATACTCTCGCAGAAGCTAATCATTATCCCCGACTAAACGCTATGCATATGGAAGGTCGCATCATTAAAATGATTTTATGCATTTTGATTATCGGGAGGGCATTATCACTCTGTTCGCAGGAAAGCATTTTAAACAGAGCAGATTCCCTGCTTCTGATGAACCTGCCGGTACTTTCTATTCCTGATGCCATGCTCAGGACAGAACTACCTTTCGCTGTTAACAATGGTCACAACAGATATTTCCGCAGCATTGTTGAGCAGGTTGGCCCGGAATGCGGGCAATTATCGTCCGTAAGCTATGCCTTTGCATATGAAATCAATCGTTTGCGTAATCTTTCCTCCCATGATCCGGAAAACCAATATCCTTCTCATTTTACCTTTAATTTCATGAACGGAGGTAATGGATGGACGGGCGTTTCCTATCACCACAGCGTAGAGATCCTGAAAACCCTCGGATGCATGAATATCATCGATTACGATGGCATATCAGCTTCTCCTGAATTCTGGATATCGGGGTATGACAAATATTACCACGGTATGCACAACCGTGCGGAGGAAATGTATCAGATCCGTGTTAACACGATAGAAGGGCTGAATACGCTTAAGCACTACCTGCATAATCACCTGGAAGGCGACAGTATTGGCGGGGTGGCATGTTTTTATGCCTGCAGCCCATGGAATCTGAAAACGCTGCCGGCGGGCACTCCCGAAGCCGGTAAGCATGTGATTGCCGACTGGGGAGGCCCTCCTACCCATGCCATGACCATTGCCGGTTACAATGACTCCATACGATGGGATTACAATTTCGATGGAAAATACACCAATGATCAGGATATCAATAACGACGGTATTATTGATATGAAGGACATGGAAATCGGAGGCTTATTGTTTGCCGATGGCTTTTTTGGAGGAACATCTTTTGCCGACAGCGGATTTTGTTACATGATGTACAAAACCCTGGCCGAAAGTTTCCGCGACGGAGGAATATGGAATCATGCAGTGCATGTGATCAGCGCTAAAAAAGATTATACCCCGCGACTAACCTTCAAAATCACCCTTAAACATAATTCAAGAGAAAAAATCAGGGTGCTGGCTGGAGTATCATCAGATCAGCAAGCGGAAAATCCTGAGCATATTCTGGGGTTCCCGGTGTTTAATTATCAGGGAGGAAATCAATATATGCAGGGAGGGAATACTCAGTTTAGTAACCAGATCATCGAATTCGGACTTGATGTTACCCCTCTGTTATCATACATCAATCCCGGCGAACCTAAGCGGTTTTTCCTGTGTGTTGATGAAGAAGACCCCACTCATACCGGACAGGGCGAAATATATGCATTTTCAGTAATCAGTTACTATGAAAATGGAATCCTGGAAACAGCATGCTCCAGCTGTCCGGTTAATATCCTAAATGATACATTAACCGTATTACCATTAGACCATATCCCATTATTCGACCAACCGGAAATCACAGATGTATCCCTGCCTGTAGCTCTTGTTGGCGAACCTTATCAACATGCCTTTTCAGTTACCGGAGGAATTCCTCCCTTTGAATGGGATATGTTACAGCAATATTCACACGGAATTTCTGAGGTTCAATACCCGGCGGCAGGCGGGATAAATATTACACCGGAATTTCCGAATGATGGAAAAACGAAGATCCCTCTGGATTTTAGTTTTCCATTTTACGGTAAGTTTTATGATACCCTGTACATCCATGTCGACGGGTTCATTCTTTTTGAGGATCAGGATCTTCCATGGCCATATGAGTACGACCACGAACTTCTATTGAAAAAGATTAACGGAGTAGCACCCAGACCAGAAAGAAACCATGGAATTTATCATGACACGGAAGGTATCTTCCTGGAAAAGAATAACAAGGAGGCACAAATATTCTGGAAGGTATCCAATGTCTATTATTCTGACACAAGTCTTCTGGAGTTTTCTGTATATCTGAATGATTCAGGTACGATCAAGACCCACCTGAAGTATTCCACCGGCATGACAAAACACCATGGATATACCGGTATATCCGCAGGGGATGAGACAAACCTGGTGTCATCCTATCTGAATCCGGCTTTTCAGAATGGGAACGACCTGTGTTTTACATATAAACCCAAACCTTTACCACTAAACCTTACCCTAAGCGATCAGGGCATCCTGGAAGGAATACCAACGGAAGTATATCGAAACATGGAATTGCCCATAAGGGTAACCGATAAACAGGGGATCAGTGATACTCGTATATTCATGTTTACAAGCAGTTATGAAGATATAACGGAAATCAATTCTGCTTATGAAGTGAAGATATATCCCAATCCATTCAGTGAAAACATGCAGGTTATAATACCATCGGCATACAACAGTTCTACCCAAATCAGGTTGTTTGACGTAACAGGAAAAACAATGGCTTACTGGGAACTGCCATCGGGAAAATATTTCCTCTCACTATCAAACCTGAGTCCCGGAATGTATTACATGCTGATATCAGGAAACGGTGCCAGGCAGATAAGGAAAATCGTAAAACAATAATTATTAATCCCTCCCTTATTAATTTCACTCAAAAGGTTAAATTTGCCTCTCATATCCAAACTTACAAATTATGGGTGATTTTTGTATTAAAAACATTGATGAAGCTACTGAGGTATGGAAAGCGGCGCTGGAAAGCGGAAATGCGGATGCAGTAACATCACTTTATCACGAAAGCGCTGTGCTTTGGGGCACATTATCAAGAGAAAGAAGGGATGAAACCGGTTCCATCCTGGAATATTTTGTTGGTTTTGCTGCTAAAGAAGGGATCAAGGTAGAATTTACCGATGAATTGCTCCGGGATTTCGGCGAAGTAGCCATTAATACGGGTCAATATATTTTTTCCTGGAAAGAAAATGGAAAAACCATTCATGTTCCGGCCCGTTACAGTTTTGTATTTATGAAAGATGCAAAATGTTGGGTGATACTGGATCATCATTCATCCTTGTTCCCGGAACTGCCCTTTGATTCCACCCCCTATCAGACAAAAGAATGACCTGCATCCTTGCTGAATAATTTCACCGGGACCATATGAAAAAGGCACTTTTTCTGTTGATCATTATTTTGCTTGTCCTTCCTGGCTTGCAAAAAGAACTCTTCCATATCCCTGAAAGATCTCTTAAAGGGGCAGTCGTGAACAGCGAGAAACCCGAATTCTCATTTTCCGGCTGGTGGAGCGGCGATTATCAGGATAAGTACGACAAGTATCTTGAAGATCATATAGGCTTCAGGAATTTCCTGGTCAGACTAAATAATCAAATAGATTACAGTCTGTTCAATCAGATCAATGCCCAGGGAGTTACCGTGGGTAAGGAAGGTTACCTTTATGAACTGAACTATATCAGGGGATACCTGGGGATGGATTTCCTGGGACAGGAAATACTGGATGAAAAAATAAAGCAGATTGAGTTTACAAGCCAATGGTTGAAAGAACAAGGTACGGTTTTGATTTGTGCCTTTGCTCCGGGTAAGGGACGGTTCTATCCCGAATATTTTCCATCACCATACGACACTATTCATCCTGCAGGATACACCAATTATGGCTATTACACAGAAAAACTCTCCACTGATTCCGTAGAGATCATTGATTTCAATGCATTGTTCCTGAATTGGAAAGACACCTCAAAATATATATTGTATCCCCGTTATGGGATCCACTGGAGCACCTATGGTGTTGGGTTGGCCATTGATACGTTGATAAGGAGGATTGAATCACTCCTCAACAAAGATATTACGGATTTTGACTGGCAGGAGGTTGTGATAACCGATGATTTAAGATACGACGATTATGATATTGCCGATGGTATGAACCTGTTGTGTAAATTACCCTGTGATGAAATGGCTTATCCCCGGTTCCGGTATAATGAAGAGGGCAAATACAAACCAAAGATCCTGGTTATTGCCGACAGCTTCTTTTGGCAAATCCTTGGGCAGGGGCATGCAAAGAGGGTGTTTTCCGGGTGTGATTTCTGGTATTATTACAGCCAGGCCTTTCATTTGGAGGACGGGGTCCCTCCTGTACTTGACAAGGCTCATTTACCGGAAAAGCTGAAAGAGTATGATGTAGTAATGACCCTTTATACAGAAGCAAATCTGCCAAAAATGGCCAACGGGTTTTACGAGGATGTATTTTACGCGGTTAAATACAGCGATCAGATCGCAAAAAATATCGAAAGAATAAGAAATGCGCCTGAATGGCTGGCAGAAATTGAAAAGAAAGCAACGGAGAGAGGGATATCTCTTGAAGATATGCTATGGCTGGATGCACTCTGGCTTGTTAAAAATGCAAATAAGTAATCATTATGGTATTTAGCAGCAGTTTATTCCTTCTTTACTTTTTTCCCGTATTCCTGATCATATATTACCTATTGGGGAAAAAGCTGAAAAACATTTTTGCCTTGCTGGCGAGTATCTTTTTCTATGCATGGGGAGCACCTGATTTTATTTTTATCGTATTGGGTTCTATCGTTGCTGATTTCTACATCGTGAAATATATCCCTTTAACGACAGGAAGGAACAAGCGATGGCTGCTTGCCTCTTCCATCATGCTCAATATCGGATTGCTCCTGTATTTTAAGTATGCGAATTTTTTTGTCGACAATTTCAATACCCTTCTGGGGGCACTGGGCTTTTCGCCTATGGGGTGGGTAAGGGTAGCCCTGCCCATAGGTATCTCATTTTTCACTTTCCAGAAACTAACCTATTCGGTTGATGTATATAAGAAAGTCCATGAACCTCTGAAAAGGGTTACGGATTATGCCCTGTACATACTTATGTTCCCGCAGTTGATCGCCGGCCCTATTGTCCGGTACAACGAGATTGCCGACCAGCTCGTGGATCGCAGTGCCAATGAAAACATAGATAACAGGTTAACAGGGTTTTTCCGGTTCATCATAGGATTATCCAAAAAAGTATTGATCGCAAACGTTCTGGGTGAAGAAGCCGACCGGATATTTGCCCTGGGAGATTCGGAATTAACGTCCTATTCAGCCTGGATGGGAGTCATTGCTTATTCTTTCCAGATTTATTTTGATTTTTCAGGCTACTCGGATATGGCCATAGGCATCGGCAGAATGATAGGGTTCCGTTTTCCTGAAAACTTCAACAATCCGTATATTTCCCAGAGTATTTCGGAGTTCTGGAGGCGCTGGCATATGTCGCTCGGACGCTTTATGAGAGACTACCTGTACATACCTTTGGGAGGCAACAGAGTCTCCCCGGGCAGAATGTATTTCAATCTTTGGGTGGTATTTCTGATCTCAGGATTCTGGCATGGAGCTGCATGGAACTTTGTGTTCTGGGGAGCATTCCATGGCTTCTTCCTGATCGCCGACCGTCTTTTCCTGCTAAAATTTTACAAAGCTATTGGCAAGGTCCCAAGCATCCTGATCAATTATCTGATCGTTTTGGTAAGCTGGGTGTTTTTCCGGGCGGAAAACATCTCCGCTGCCTGGCATTACCTTCTGAAAATGTTTTCCTTTGAAGGAGGCTGGGGAGATATTCATCTCGATCAAAAATTTTATTCCATTCTGATCATCGGGGCATTCTTCTCCCTCTGGGGAGGGATCCCGGCCATAGAACGCTGGCAGGAAAAGATACTGGGAGAAAAACAGAAAAACTCAACGATATACCTGATGGTTGCCTTCTCTGTGATATTCCTGGTGATTTGTGTTGCTTCCATCACCTCGTCAGGATTTAATCCATTCATTTATTTCAGGTTCTGATGAAGTTCATGGAAAGAATTACTAAAAATATACTTTTCATTCTTGTCCTGTTGATCCTGTGCCTGCCAGCTCTGCAGAAAGCTACCGGCTTCATCTCCATTAAACCTCTCGATGGTGATTTTGTCGTTCCGGGGAAGCCGGAATGGTCGTGGAGCGATTGGGAAAGCGGTATTTTCCAGGATCGTTATGATGATTACCTTGAGCAAAACCTTGGACTGCGCCCCTTGCTTGTCCGCATTAACAACCAGCTTGATTACAGCCTGTTCAGAAAGGCTAACGCAGAAGGGGTAAGCATCGGTAGAGAAGGTTATCTCTATGAAAATGATTATATCCGCGCTTACCTGGGCAGGGATTTCATGGGCGATTCCTTTATTTCCAAAAACATACGCAGGATGAAATTCCTGCAGGACCATCTGAAAGCGGAATTCAATATTGATCTCATTCTGGTTCTTGAACCCAGCAAGACCAGGTATTTTCCTGAATTTCTTCCTGAAGAGATCGACACATCAGCTAAAAGCATATCTAATTATGAAGCATACCGGGACGCCGCAAAGCAATACGGCCTGAATCTGATTGATCTGAATCATTATTCTCTGCAGTTAAAAAATCTTTTTCCATCCGGAGAAATCCCTCAGCATATTTCACGCGTAGAAGATCTGATCCCGCTTACAAAGCGTTTTCCGGTATATACACGTAACGGTATTCATTGGAGCGCCTTTTCATCGGTAATAATGGGCGACACCATTGTTAAATACATTGAAAAACTCAGGAATATCGACATGCCGGAGATGAAAATCGATTCTATAGTCATCAGTCGCCGGCCCCAATCCACCGACAACGATGTCAGCAAAACCATGAATCTACTCTGGGATCCCCCCATGAAGGAAATGGCATATCCCCAAATGGCTTTCGGCGATACAGCAGGAAAAACCAGACCGATGGTGCTGGTTGTTGGCGACAGTTATTACTGGAATATCTTTAACACCCGTCTTCCCAGGAATCTATTCGCCAACGAAGCATTCTGGTATTTCTATGCAAGGGTTTACCCCGATTATTACCAGGAAGAAATATGGATAAAAGACATCAACATCCGGGAAGAAATTGAAAAGCAGGATGTCATCCTGCTAATGGTAACAGAAAGGTTCCTTTTTAAATTCGACTGGGGATTTATCAACGACCTTTACAAACTGTACGGGTGC
Source organism: Bacteroidota bacterium (assembly GCA_018831055.1). Lineage (NCBI taxonomy): Bacteria > Pseudomonadati > Bacteroidota > Bacteroidota bacterium. Next base: position 7,858 of record JAHJRE010000100.1, on the reverse strand, counting down.
ACAACGGATTACGACAAAATTCATGATCGCAGGATTGATATAACCCGCGACAACCAATGGTTTGCCGATGTAATCAGGAAAGCTCAGCTAAACGGCCTCTCTCTGGAAGAAATGATCACACTGGATGCTTTGTATATGATGAGGACCTACGACCTTTCCTCCTATCTTGCCATTGAAGGGCCGGCTTATTATGAGGAACTCATAAAAAGTGACCAGAATTGGCTGGGAGATATACGCAAAAAAGCCGAAGAAAGAGGTTTGAGCCTCGATGAAATGATCCATGAAGATGCGCGGTTTATGCTGGAGAAAGAATACCCTGAAATTGCCCGAAGGTATTATTTCATTGAAAATGCAGAAGCGGAAATAAGGGCAGATAGTGTGGAGATGGCCAAAATACGACAAATGGCTATTGAAGATAACATGACAGAGTATGAAATGATACGGTGCATGGCAGAAAAACTTTGGGCGATTAGCCATCATTGATATCAGAGATATTGTTCAGTAGACTTTTTATCAATTCACTCGAATATTTCGTGGTTTTTTCTATTGCAATCCCAAAATCAGGGATATGCTATTTACGTAGTTTCCCTTACTGATTATTTAAACCTTACAGGATTTTCAGGGTATAAGCGAGTAATATATTACAAACGCAATATATTTCGATTACCTGAAATTATAATAACTACTTAATTTCCAGAGTATATGCAACAAAAAAATGCACAATTAAGCCTGTTTAAACTTGTGATGATCACGCTGGCTTTCATTATGAGCATCCGGAATCTTCCCATGCTTGCAGAAACCGGATGGCAACAGGTATTTTATATGATCCTATCTGCCATACTGTTTCTTATTCCTGCGGCATTAATTTCTGCTGAGCTCGCGACAGGGTGGCCAAAGGCAGGGGGTGTATACGAGTGGATCAGGTTAGCTTTTGGGGAAAAAGCCGCCTTTGTTGCGGCCTGGATGCTTTGGGTTCAGATGTTCTTCGGAATGGTGATGATAGGATCTTTCATTGCAGCAATGATCGCTTACATTTTCGAACCTTCTCTGGCCCAGAACAATCTATACATCGCCGCAGTCATCATAATCATGTACTGGATAGTGACAATATCAAACTTAAAAGGCATGAAGTTCGCCAGTCTGATAAGCTCTGTCGGATTTATTGTGGGGGTTTTAATCCCGTTTATCCTTATTTTGGGCTTCGGCATGGCTTTTTATATGGGCAACAATCCGGTATCCCTTCCGGAGTTTTCCTGGAGCAAAGCCATACCGGATTTCAGCAAACTGAATAATCTCTCATTTTTCATCGGTATAATATTTATTTACGCGGGCGTTGAGGTTTCTTCCGTTCATGCCAATGAAGTAAATAACGTTAAAAGAAATTACCCGCTGGCAATGTTCATCGCAGCAATTCTGTTAATCCTCCTGAATGTATTCGGAGCTTTTGCCATTGAGATTGCCGAACCCGCCGGTGAAATAAGCCTTGCAGCCGGTATCATGCAAACATTCGAACACTTCTTTGCAAAATCCGGAATGATGTGGTTGTTGCCGGTTGTTGCATTTATGGCAGCTGTTGGGGCATTCGGACAGTTAAGCACCTGGGTTCTGGGACCTTCCAAAGCAATGCTGCAGGTTTCCAGGAATGGATTCATGCCCCGCTGGTGGCAGAAAACAAACCAATACGGCGTACCTATCCGCTTTTTGTTGGTTCAGGCTACAATGGTCTCCCTGGTGGCTCTGATCTATGTTATTGTCCCGGCAGTAAATGCAGGATTCTTCATGGTATTGATCTTGACAATGATCTTATATGGTGTAATGTATGTATTAATGTTTGCTTCAGGAATCAAACTCAGATATAAATATCCGGATGTTCAACGGGCATACCGCATCCCGGGTGGAAAAGCAGGTATGTGGATTGCAGGTAGTTTCGGTATGATCTCCATGCTTTTTGCTATAATCGTGAGCTTCTTCCCACCGGCTAACCTTCAGATCGGCAACCCGTTGTTTTATGTGCTGTTCCAGGCTATAGGTCTGGCAGTTTTCCTTATCATTCCTTTGATAATCTATGCCAGAAGAAAACCGGAATGGAAGAGTTCCGACAATGATGAATAATAATAACATTATAATATAACCAAATATGAAAAATCTAAAAAGCAAACCGGTGTCATTCGATGCATTGTTCCTGGGTCCGAAATCTGAAAACGCAAAGCTGTTTAAGGATACGGTTATGGACATGATTGATGAACATATCCACTGGCGCCGTGATTTTCATCCTGAAGACAAGCCTGTTATTTCTCTCAACGAACAGCATGGAGATGCATTTCTTCATACTCAGGACAGAATGCTGGAGGTATTGCAGGAACTATCCTCAAAATTAAAAATGACTTCCATGCCCTGGCATTCACCGAGATATCTTGGCCATATGAATGCCGATATCCTGATGCCTTCCATCATCGGGTACATAACCGCTATGCTATACAACCCGAACAATGTCGCTTACGAGGCGTCGACTGCGACGACTCCATTGGAGCTTGAAGTAGGGATGGATTTTGCACGTTTGATGGGCTATGACACGAAGAAGGCCTGGGGCCATATCTGTACCGACGGTAGTGTAGCCAACATAGAAGCAGTCTGGTATGCCAGAAATCTTGCCTCCATTCCTTTTGCCGTCAAACAGGTACGTCCCGAACTGTTAGAAGGAAAGTCGGATTGGGAATTAGCGAATATGACCATTGAAGAGATCCTTGATCTTTCAGAAAAAGTTAAAAACGACTGGGATGAAGTGAGAAACCATTCCGTCAGGGGCACAGGCGTAATACCCGGACAACTTGGGAAATGGATAGTTCCCCAATCAAAGCATTATTCCTGGGTGAAAGCAGCCGACATACTGGGCATAGGCTTAAATAACGTTATTGAGATACAAGTCGATGAACACTTCAGGATGGATATCGATATCCTGAAAAAGAACATTGATGGACTGATTGCCCAAAAAATCCCGGTGCTTGGTGTAGTTGGCGTTATCGGAAGCACGGAAGAAGGAGCTATTGATTATATGGACAAGATCATTGAACTAAGAGATGAATATGAAAAGCAGGGGGTTTCTTTTTATGTCCATGGGGATGCTGCCTATGGCGGCTATGCCAGATCCATTTTCCTGGATGAAGAATATAATTTCATCCCATACAACGACCTCAAAACACGTTTGCACAAGGATGGCATCCTGAATCAAAATGACATTGACTGGCCTGGCCAGGATGTTTACAATGCTTTCAAAGCATTATCAAAAACCAATTCGGTAACGATCGACCCGCATAAGATGGGTTATGTACCCTATTCGGCAGGAGGTATAACGATCCGGGATAAAAGAATGGTCGATGCCATTTCCTTTTTTGCTGCATATGTATTTGAAAAAGGAACGGATTTGCCAACCCTTCTCGGAAGTTATATCATGGAAGGATCCAAAGCAGGAGCTACTGCAGCCAGTGTATGGGTTGCACACCAGGTACTTCCACTGAATATAACCGGATACGGAAGGCTGATCGGTGCAAGCATCGAAGGCGCCCAACGATTCTACAGGCACATTGAATCATCGGAGATACTTGATATCAACGGAACCAAGGTTATGCTCCAGGCATTGGTCAAACCCGATTTTAATATGGTCGATTTTGCTTTCAACGTTATGGGAAACACCGATCTTGATAAAATGAACAAACTCAATCTGGAATTATATAACCTTAGCTCCTATGTTTCCGGACCGGTATTGAAAAATGATTTTATTACTTCTCATACAGAATTTACCTATGATGATTATAAGGATGCACCTGTGAAACTTGCGGAACGCCTGGGAATGTCAAAAACCGAATGGGATAAAGTCCATGCACTCAGAGTCATGCGTGCATGTATTTTAACTCCCTACTTCATGCAAAGTGCTGTTGCAGAAAACTATTGGGAAAATTATATCGACAGTATGAAAGAGAAACTGGCCCTGATCATCGAAGACTACATTTAGCTTATCAATAATAATCAACTGGGGAACAGAACCTAAACAACGTAAATCAGTTATGGAGAATTCTTGTAAAATCCTGCTTACCGGGCTATTACTAATAATAATTGCAGGATGCAGGGATAACAGTCCCAAAAACAATGATCCCGTCCCTGTTACAGTGAAAACAAAGATTGTCAGGGAAAAACAAACACCGGAAATCTATAATTACAGTGGAAACATCCTGCCCTTTAAAACAATCAAATTTGGTTTTATGGTAGCAGGAAAGATACAAAAAGTGTATATTGTAGAAGACCAGTTTGTCGAAGCTGGAGATCCTGTTGCGGATATTGATCCGCAGGATTATATCTTTGCCCTTGATGCAGCAAAAGCCCAGTACATTGAGGCTGAGAAGGAATATTCACGCCTTAAGGCTCTCCATTCGGAGGCAAGCCTGACCGATAGCGATTTTGATAAGATCACTGCCTTGTACCATGAGGCACTGGCCAATTATGAATACAAGAAAAAGCAGGTAAACGACACGAAGTTGTTTGCACCGGCTTCCGGTTGGATTGCAGTGGAAGGTATTGAACCGGGCGAAATAGTCCCCCAGGGTATGCCTCTTTTTGGTCTGATAGTCACCAAGGATGTCTTTGCTGAAGCCTCTGTTCCTGAAAATGAAATCAATAAAATCAGGATGAATATGGAAGTCATCGTAAAGGTTCCTGCATTGAATGATAGCGTTTTTTCAGGAAGAATAAACAGGATTGGAAAGGTGGCAGATCCCTATTCCCGATCATTCCCTGTAAAAGCATTGATCCAGAATAATAATTACACACTGAAACCGGGCATGATCGCAAACATACAGATTCCTTCAGGGGAAACATCCATGCTGATTACTATACCGGGATATTCCATCCTATCCGATGCCTCCGGACACACGTATGTTTATGTTATTAAAGACGGCAGGGCCGCTCAGAGATACGTCCGTACCGGTAGCGTTTCGGAAAATGAAGTTATTATCGTCGACGGTATCCGTGAAGGAGATGAACTTGTGATCGAGGGCCAAAACAAACTGTATGAAGGAGCCTCCGTTAAAACCTCTATATGACTGTAAAACAGAGAATTCCCGACTATGAACATCATACAATCATCACTCCGGCATAATCAGGTTTCATTGGTCACAATATTCCTCATTTTCGCGGTAGGAATATACTCCCTGTTAACCATGCCAAGGCGCTCCGATCCTGAGATCACCATAAGGCAAGGATTGGTAATAGCACTATACCCCGGAGCTACCGCACAACAGGTTGAGGAAATGGTCACAAAAACCATTGAAGATAAGCTATTTACATATTCCGAGGTTAAAAAAGACGAAACATATTCCACTACCCGCGATGGATTAGTATACATAACCGTAACCCTCGAAGACTGGGTGAAAGATCCTGATCTTTTTTGGGAAAGGCTTGGTCAGGGCCTCTTCCAGTTATCAAAATTATCCCTTCCGGAAGGTGTACTGGGCCCACTGGTAGACTCCGATTTCGGCGATGTGGTAGCATTGCTCATTGCAGTGGAATCAGAAAACTATTCTTACGGTGAGATCAAAGACTATGTTGAACAAATAGAAAATAGTCTGCGAATGCTCCCTGCCCTGTCGAAGATAGAACACCTTGGATTTCAGGAAGAAGAAATTGAAGTCGCATTCGATTCGGAAAAATTAGCTCTTTATGAAATAAACAAGTCTGATGTTGTAGAAATCCTGAAAACCCAGAATACAATTCAATACTCAGGATATATAGAACCGGGCAAATCAAGTATCAACCTGTACACAACCGGATTGCTTTCTAACCCTGATGAGATCAGGGAACAGATCATCGGGGTCTCACCTGCAGGATCGGTTGTACGAATAAAAGACCTTGCCGAAGTTAATCGTATCCAGTCGGATACAACACAGCTCATCAGGGTAAATGGTAATAACAGCAAAGTTATGCTCATCTCACTTCAGATGCAGGATGGGTATAATATTGTGAAATTTGGGAAAGAAATAGATGCTGTGCTTGAGCAAAACAAGAAGCTGTTGCCTCAGGATTTGCATTTCCATACCATAAACAATCAGCCGGAGGTGGTTCAAAGCGCTGTAAATGATTTCATGCGTGAGTTTTTAATTGCAGTTGTTGCCGTTATCATCGTGATCATGCTTCTTCTGCCTTTTCACATCGCGTTGATCGCTTCCATTTCCATTCCCGTCTCCATCGGGATGACCTTTACCTTTCTAAATCTTTTCGGTTATGAGCTTCAGCAGGTATCCCTGGCTTCATTGGTAGTTGTTTTGGGCATGGTGGTCGATAATGCTGTTGTGGTCATCGATAGTTATATTGATAAACTGGACAAAGGTATCAAGCGATTCAATGCAGCGTGGCAAAGCGCAACGGAGTTTGCCATTCCGCTGATATCCTCCACCCTATCTATCATCATGGCTTTCCTGCCCCTGGTTTTCATGTTGAGCGGCGCAACCGGTGAATTCCTTATAACTTTACCTATTACGGTTGCCATTTCAATGACCTGTTCACTGGTTGTTGCATTCTTTCTTACACCTTTCCTTGCTTATGTTTTTATCAGGAAAGGACTGGTTAAGGAAAGTCCCCAGACGCAAAGCAGAAAAAAAGGATTCTCCATGCTCAATGCAATTCAATGGATATTTGACAGAAGCATTGATTGGGCCATGAGAAGAGAGGCTCTTACGGTCATTCTCGGGATAGCCATGGTTGTATTTGGTGTCTTAATGCTGAAAGTTCCCAAACAGCAATTCTTTCCGGATGCCCAGAGAAACCAGTTTATCATACAGGTATTTGAGCCAATGGGAACCAAACTTTCTGTCACATTACACGATGTTCAGAAAATCGAAAAGGTGCTGCAAAAGGATTCCCTCATCACTGCCTTTGCCTCTTTTAGCGGTACATCAGCTCCCAGAGTATACTATTCTTTCACCCCGGAATTTCCTGAAGAAAGTTATGCCATGTTCCTGGTAAACACTACCAGCGTAAAAACGACTGAAGAGTTGGCCGATAAATATGAATTATTGTTTCGGGATTTTCTTCCGGATGCACAGGTGGATGTAATGCAATTTGCCCAGGGAGTACCGGTAACTTCCCCGGTGGAAGTCAGAATATATGGCAATAATATCTCTAACCTGGAAAGGATGGGTGAACAAATAAAAGCTGTTTTCAGGAATACGGAAGGCAGCAGGCTGATCCGTCAGGATTTTGAAAAAAGCCAATACCTGAAAGTAGATGTCAGTGGTGAAGAAGCCATCCAGATGGGCTTTACCACCGAAGTTATAGCGGCCAATCTGGCTATAGGGCTTCATGGGGCTCCGGTTTCCTCATTATGGGAAGGAGATGATGCTCTGGATATCAATTTCAGACTCAAACGGTCACTACGGAAAAACTTCGATGATATCAGAAACGTTTATATCGAGTCACCGGTTACCAGAACCAGCATCCCATTGAGGCAAATTGCCCTGCTGACCCCATCCTGGGAAACCGGAAAAATTACGCGAAGAAACGGAATGCCTGCATTAACGACCGGGTGCAAACCTTTGCCCGGACATCTTGCTTCCGGCATCCTCGCCGGAATACAACCTCAAATAGATACAATGAAGATCATGCCGGGTTATACCCTTGAGTACGGTGGTGATAAAAAAAACCAGGATGAAACGTTCGGACAAATGATCATTGCATTGATCATCAGTCTTGTAAGTATCTTTCTGATCCTGTTATTCCAGTTTAAGGAAATTGCCAGACCGCTTATCATCATGATATCCATTCCGCTAACCCTGTTTGGTTCAATACTTGGACTGGTAATCACCGGAAATGT
>JAHJRE010000099.1 GCA_018831055.1 Bacteroidota bacterium | reverse complement strand
TTCCTCAACTGGGATTAAGACAGGGGATGTGCTGGTAGTAGCATCGGATCTTACCAGGATGGCCTTTAATGCAAGAAAACTCAAAATACGCTTCGATGCAGGATGTCTTATCGATGCCTTCCTGGATACACTGGGACCGGAAGGAACACTTCTTATCCCGGCATATAACTTTAATCTTCGCAATGGAGATACATATTCAAGCAGAGAAACTCCCCCAGGAACTGGAGCTCTGGCGCTGGCTGCCTTCCGGAGAAATGACTTTTTACGCACCTTTAACCCGTTCCATTCTTTCCTGGTAAAAGGAAAATACGCTGAGAATTTTACTGCACTCCGCAACCGTAGCTCCTTTGGCATGGATTCACCATTTGCACTTATGAAGGAACTCGATGCCCGCATGCTTTTTATCGGAACAAGCCTTGCTGATGCACTCACATATACTCATTTTGTTGAGGAATCTGAAAAAGTACATTATCGTAAGTATTCCAGGATAAATATTTCCCTGGAAGGTATCCAAAAGGAAAGCTTCCTGTTTTATAAAAAGAAAACAGGCTGGACCATGGACATGTCAGGATTGGAAACACTTCTGGAGCCCATGATATGTAAAGATTATAAACTAAACGGCATACGTTATATTCTGTTGAATCTTCGTGATGCACACGAGATTATTAAGAAGGATATTCGTGAAAATCGTGCCCGTAATATTGCCCGTTTTGATTTTTCTATTTTCCTGAAAGAAATTGGTAAGGAAATTCTTTATAAATTGAGAAAATACCGGACAGTAAATGATCGCATCAAATTTGGTACTGGTAAGAACGGAAACAGATAGCCCAAGGTTCAGATATACTCTGGATATTGTATTGGGCAGATTGCTCGGACTGCAATGGAAGATTGTGCCTGCCGGCAATGACAATGACCTTGAAATGGATGCCACTATCAATTATTCTGCCACTCCCTCATCCGGTCATATTAACCTTTTCCCTTCAGGATTGCTGTCGGAAAAAGGAGTGCACGACCTGCAACCGGATGTGTTCATTTGGGATGGAGTCCCGGTATTTTTTCGTGTACCCGATGGCGGAGATTTACCCTTTGATCCTTTTTCAATGGCTTTCTTCCTGGTTACAAGATATGAAGAATACCGGCCTCATCTTCAGGATAAACACGGACGTTTTGCGGTTGAAAACAGCCTGGCGTACCGCCATGATTTTCTGCACTTTCCTGTTGTCCATGTCATTGCTGCCAGGTTGGGAGAACTGCTCAGAAAAAGATTCCCATTCCTTGAAACCAATATGCCTGCATACTCTTTTACACCGACGGTTGATGTCGATATCGCTTATGCCCATCTGGGAAAAGACCTGGTGAGAGCAACCGGTGGATTTGCTAAACTGGTGCTTACCGGACGTTATGATCAGCTTAAGCAAAGAATGGCTGTTATCGCAGGGAAACAGGATGATCCCTACGATAATTTCCGTTTTCAGGTTGACAGTTTCAGGGAATTCGGTTTGGAAGCCATCTATTTCATCCTGATCGGAGATTATGGACCCTATGATAAAAATATTTCATACCGGAACAAACGCTTCCGTTCTCTGATCCGTTGGTTATCGGAAAATACGGAAGTAGGTATACATCCTTCCTACCGGTCTTTTGATGAACCCGTAAGGCTTGAGGAAGAAATAAATCGCCTTCGAGATATTACAGGAAAAGAAATCCTGCACAGCCGCAGACATTTTTTGCGGATGAAATTTCCTGATTCTCTTAAACAATTGATTTCCTGCGGTATTACCCACGACCACTCCATGGGTTTCGCTTCTGTAAATGGCTTCAGAGCAGGAATATGTGTTCCCTATCCTTTTTATGACCTCAACATGGATCAAACAAAAAACCTCCTGATCCACTCCTTTGCTTTTATGGATACTGCCATGCAGGATTATTTAAAAATAAAACCACAGGAATACCTTATATTTGTTAAATCATTACAGGAAAGTGTAATGAAGTATGGTGGCAATTTGTCCGGGATATGGCATAATTATGCCATGGCCGATGATCACTTAAAGCATCAGTCATTCCTGGATATCTTAAAAATGGTATCCCATGATAAGGTATCTTCATCAAAATGAAATAGACAGGGACAAATGGGATCATTGTATCCTGCATGCCTTTAACGGTATGATATATGGTTATTCCTGGTACCTGGATATTGTCGCACCCCGCTGGGAAGGCCTCGTGGAAAACGATTATGAAAGGGTCTTTCCCCTCCCGGGAAGCCGAAGATTAGGGATTGACTATATTTTTCAACCTTTTTTTACCCAGCAGCTTGGGCTTTTTTCCGTCAGTATTCTGAATCCTGAAAAAGTACACGAATTCCTGAATGCCATCCCCTCAAGGTACAAATGGATAGAACTCAATTTGAATACGCTGAATAAGATCGATTCGGATGGCTTTCAGGTTTCTCCTCAAGTGAACCACGAACTTGATCTTATCCAGCCTTATGATGGAATCTCCCGTAACTATCACACAAATACCCGGCGCAACCTGAAAAAGGCAGCCGAGTCAGGCTTAAACATTGTTAAAAATATTCAACCCGGAGATGTTATACAATTGTTTCGTCAGAACCGGGGTAAAGATGTCACCACATTAAAGGATGATGATTATAAAAGACTTAGCCGGCTTATCCATACCTGCCTTCACAAAGGCATCGCCGAAGTTTATGGCGTTTATAACCATGTTAATGAACTTTGCGCCGGGGCCGTTTTTGTAACCGCTAATAAAAAAGCCATCTTCCTTTTTTCCGGGATGAATCAGGAAGGTCGGGAAAGCCGGGCCATGTTCCTTCTTATCGACCATTTCATAAGGGAACATGCACAATCTCATCTGGTACTGGATTTTGATGGCTCCAATGATCCCGATCTGGCCAGGTTTTACCGCGGATTTGGTTCCAATGAATGTCATTACCTGCGTGTAACCGCCGACAGACTGCCGCCACTGGCTTCCTGGATGAAAAACCTCAAATCCCGTTTTTATAATGAATGATTTGTTATTTTTGTTTATAATATTTTTCAAATGAAAACCGTATTTCTTGAGAACCTCAATATATCGATCGATTCCATAAAGAGTCATAAAGTCAGGACTATTCTCACCGTCCTCATCATTGCATTTGGGATCATGGCACTGGTGGGTATTCTCACCGCCATTGAAGTGATAAAATTCAATCTGAATGAACAGTTTGCCATGATGGGTTCCAATACCTTTACCATTAGGAACAGAACCCTTCAGGTTCATATTGGTAATGAAACCTCCAAACCGAAATACTTCAGAGCCATCACTTTCGATGAATCTCAGGAATTCAAGCAAAGGTTTGATTTTCCGGGAATTGTTTCAGCTTATATCTGGGGAACAGGCATTGCAACGCTTAAGTACGAATCGAAAAAAACTGACCCCAATGTTGGCGTGATTGGCTCGGATGAAAATTACATGCAGACAGCAGGATACGAACTTGATAAAGGAAGAAATTTTTCCCAGGTAGAGATTCAACAGGGTAATCACGTGGTAATCATTGGAAGCCAGATATCGGCAAAACTATTTAGCAAGAATGAAGATCCTGTTGGCAAAGTTATTTCTATTGGGCCCGGGAAATACCGCATTATCGGGGTGATGAAAGAAAAGGGATCGAGTGTTGGCTTCAGTGGTGACAGGCAATGCATAATTCCTATCAATAATGTTCGGCAATATTTCCCAAGACCCAACATGAATTATACGATCAATGTGATGACGGAGAAAGCTGTGGATATGGACCCGGCCATAGGGGAAGCCACCGGCCTGCTTCGCATTATCAGGGATGTTCCGGTAGGGGAGGAGGATAGCTTCAGTATTGTGAAAAGCGATAACATCGCTGAAATGCTTTTCGATTTCCTTAAATATATACGCCTGGGGGCAACTTTCATCGGACTGATCACCCTGGTTGGAGCAGCCATCGGCTTGATGAATATTATGCTGGTTTCTGTCACCGAAAGAACCCAGGAAATAGGGATACGCAAGGCTATTGGAGCCAACCGAAATGTCATCAGGAATCAGTTTCTTATGGAAGCCATCGTAATCGCCCAGTTAGGCGGATTGGTCGGTATCATCCTCGGGATTACCATTGGGAATGTCTTGTCGATGATCTTTGGAAGTTTCTTTCTCATCCCCTGGCTTTGGATCTTTCTCGGGGTCTTCTTATGTCTTATCGTTGCACTTCTTTCAGGTATTATTCCTGCTTCCAAAGCTGCCAGACTTGATCCCATCGAGTCGCTGCGGTATGAATAACGTTTATTTTTTGATCAGAGAATTAAAGAATTCTATTCCGATCAATTCATCATATTTGGAACCCTCCGCACGGTAGTAAACATAAACCGTATAATCGTTTTCGGTCTCAGAGTGCGTACCTTCAATCAACGCTGCGTCACCATCCGTTCTTCCGTCTTCCAGGAAAACAAAAAGATAGTTGTAGTAACCTTGTTTTAAGTATAGCTTGCCTTCGTAAACATGTTTCTCAAAATCGTATTTCATCATCCCCTCCTCAGAAAACTGCCAGTCTGTGAGGTCCCCCAGGATGTACAAATTGCCGTTCACCAACGGGAAATCATAGGGAAGGGTGAAATGAACCCATACATAATCGCTCTCGGTCGACTGGTTGGTGCTGCCCTCTGATTCAATGAATTTCCGGCCGTTTATGTCTTTCTCAAATGTGTATCTCTTGAAGGTCCTCCGCTCATCCGGCCATAAGTAAACATGATATCCGTCCACATCATATTCTATCTTTCGGATACGCTCAGAATTGTATTTCAAACTCTTGATGTCGAAATTCCTGAATTCGTTGATTCCATTGAAAACATTTCCGGGTATAAGCCGATAATCAAGCTCGGTGCTACCTGCCATTTTGGGCTTTAATCCTGTAAGCATATTATCCCACCTGCCGTTTTGCCGTATGATCACTTTTAATTTTGTGAAAGGATCGGATATATAGTAGTTCCCCGTACGAATCACGAAATCAACAGATTGCTTTTCTTCCCTCTCACTTACATTTACCGGCCTTGTTACACTTCCACGAAGACTTACCTTAGGGTCGCTTACCATGAAACGCCTGGTTATTACTACATTATCATCGGTGTCTTCACCCAGGAAAACCCGCAAAAGATAATTGCCGGATTTTGTAAAACGCAGATAATCGGATGGCAGATCTATATAATAATGCGTAAATGCTTTGGTTGTATTATACGAAAATTCATAGTCGTTGATATCATCATCATAGAAACCCTCAAGATATTCGGAAGGTTCCAGGTCTGAGGGCTGCCAGTTCGCATCGCAATGAACAACAGAAACTTTGTACGATTTGACATCGGCCTCAAGGTCATCAAACTCCAGCCGTAACTTTTCTCCCGATTGCAGAGAGATTACCGGCGGCGACATCTCCCAGCCACTCCTGTATAATAGCACTGTTCTGATGGATGGGACATAAACATGATCACTGAACCTTATATACTCAGGTTGATAATAATCCTGTTCTGTGTCATGCTGAGCATAGGCAGAACAAAACAGGAACATCGTTGTTAAAGCAATAACAAATTTCTGCATAAGTTGATGATTTCTGTCGAAGATTTTGTGATTACAAAAATAACACTTTGTAAAAACTGATAAAGATCATGTTTTGGCTTGGCAAAAGCCTGTTTTTTTTTAAATTGCACTGGATTAATTTTCGTAAAATTGCATTTTCCAATTATATAGACATTTTGTTGATATGCCAGAAACAATCAAAATCACAAAGGGATTGGATATCCGGCTTCTTGGCGAGGCTGATCTGACTGTTAAGGAGATCCGGTCAAAACTATATGCCATCAAGCCGATCGATTTTATCGGTGTATTCCCAAAGCTTCTGATTCAGGAGGGCGATGAGGTAAAAGCCGGTACCTCCCTGTTTTATGATAAGTACCGGGAAAACATCCGCTTTTCTTCACCGGTTAGCGGTAAGGTTAAAGAGATCCGGAGAGGTCCAAAGCGTATCCTCCTTGAAATCGTCATTGAATCGGATGGGAAATTTGCTTCCGAGGATTTTGGTGTTTCCGATCCCAAAAACATGCCCGCTGAAAAGGTAACTGAAAAGATGCTCCTCAGCGGCGTTTGGCCTGTGTTAAGACAGAGACCTTATGGGGTGATTGCTTATCCGGGCTCTGAACCCAAAGCCATCATGGTATCGGCATTCGATACCCACCCACTGGCTCCTGATTATGATTTCATTATTGAGGGCCAGCAGCAGGATTTTCAAACGGGATTGGATGCATTGAATAAATTGGCTCCAGGAAAAGTTCATCTGAATATTCAGGATGCTAAGGGGGTTTCTCCTGTATTCACGCAAGCAACCGGGGTAAATTTCCACCGTTTCCGTGGACCCCATCCTGCAGGAAACGTTGGCACGCAGATCAATAAAATTATACCATTGAACAGGGGTGAAGCCATATGGTACCTGAGACCTCAGGAAGTTCTCATCATAGGTCGCCTCTTCAGAACAGGGAAATTTGATGCCTCAAAAACGATTGCCCTTACAGGCTCCGAGGTGCTGAAGCCTCATTATATCAAAACGAATCTTGGTGCCGGAATCCGTGATATGATATCGGATAACGTGACAAAAAACCATGTCCGGTATATCAGCGGTAATGTCCTTACCGGAACAAAAATCGAAAAAGAGGGTTTCCTGGGGTTTTATGATTCGCAAATTACAGTAATTCCTGAAGGCGACCATCACGAATTCTTCGGCTGGGCCATGCCGGGAATCAACAAATTCAGCTTTTACCACTCCTTCTTTTCCTGGATGCAGCCCCGTAAAAAATATCGCCTGGATACTAATCTCAATGGTGGTGAAAGAGCCTATGTAATGACAGGAATGTTCGAAAAGGTGTTCCCGCTGAATATTTATCCCTTGCAGCTTATCAAAGCCATCCTGGTTGAAGATATTGACCTTATGGAAAACCTCGGGATATATGAAGTGGAAGAAGAGGATTTTGCCCTGTGCGAATTTATTGATACCTCCAAAACAGAAATCCAGTCTATTGTTCGTACAGGACTGGATCTGATGAGAAAAGAAATGATGTAAGAAATTTATACAGCCTACAATGAAAGGACTTAGGAATTATCTGAATAAAATTAAACCTCAGTTTGAAAAAGGCGGGCGTTTTGAAAAACTCCGGTCTACTTTCGATGCTTTTGAGACTTTCATGTTTGTGCCCGATAAGGTTACCTTTTCAGGAAGCCATATCCGGGATGCTATCGACATGAAAAGAACCATGGCCATTGTTGTGTTGGCTCTCATGCCTGCCCTGCTTTTCGGGATGTGGAATGTAGGTTACCAACATTTTCTGTCCCATGGAGAAGTACCGGGTTTCTGGCAGGTTTTTGGTTATGGCTTCCTGAAAGTGTTACCTATTATTATTGTTTCCTATGTGACCGGTCTGGCCATAGAATTCATATTTGCTCAGATTCGCGGACATGAGGTAAATGAAGGTTTCTTGGTTTCCGGGATGCTGATCCCTTTGGTAATGCCACCGGATATCCCGCTATGGATGGTAGCTGTTTCAACGGCTTTTGCAGTAATCTTCGGGAAAGAGGTTTTTGGAGGTACAGGAATGAACATCCTGAATCCTGCCCTGACAGCCCGTGCCTTCCTGTTTTTTGCTTATCCCAAAGCAATCTCAGGTGACCTGGTTTGGATTGCAGATAAAGCTGATGCATACAGCGGAGCCACACCCCTCGGCCATGCACTGGTCGGGGAAATTGACAAACTCCCCGATGCTATGCAAATGTTCCTCGGGTTTATACCAGGCTCCATCGGAGAAACTTCGGTTCCTGCTATACTCATCGGAGCAATTATCCTGATTTTTGCCGGCGTGGGAAGCTGGCGTATCATGCTATCCATGACCCTTGGCGGCCTCTTCATGGGTTACGTCTTTAACCTCATCGCCCTTAATGAATATATGATGATCCCTGCATGGGAACACCTGATTATGGGTGGCTTTGCCTTCGGTGCCGTTTTTATGGCCACCGACCCGGTATCTGCCACTCAAACTATTAAAGGACAGTATATCTATGGATTCCTCATCGGATTCTTTGCCATTATCGTCAGGGTATTTAATCCCGCGTATCCCGAAGGTGTTATGCTGGCTATTCTCCTGATGAACGTCTTTGCCCCCCTCATCGATCATTATGTGATCCAGGCCAATATCAGAAAAAGACGAAAAAGATGGCTGAAAGTAACTGTCGAATCCTAAGCTATTCAAGAATATTAACCTCAGATAAGTCATGTACAGTAACCGATACATTTTTATTTATTCCTCCATCATGGTGATCATTGTGGCCGCTATCCTGTCTTCTGCTGCAATGTTCCTGAAACCTATACAGGATAAAAATATGGCCACAGCCAAGATGCAGGGCATCCTTGCTGCCGCGGATATTACCGCTACCAGCATAGATGCAGAGGAACTCTATGCAAAGTACATAACCGAAGAACTGGTAATCGATAAACAGGGACATGTAGTCAGCGCATTTGAAAATAATGCTTTCAAATCAGGTGATATGCGGGCTTTCGACCTGGACATAAAGAAAGAACTGTATCGCAAGTCGATGGGAGAGGATTTTTATACCCCTCTTTATGTCGCTCATATCAACAATGAACTGATTTATATTGTCCCTCTCCTGGGTAAAGGTCTCTGGGGACCTATTTATGGCAATATTGCCTTCGGTCCCGACTTTAACCGGATAATCGGTGCGGAGTTCGGTCATGATAAGGAAACTCCCGGATTGGGCGCTGAGATCAACACCAGAGATTTTGGTCAACAGTTTATCGGTAAGACCATTTTTAACCAAAATGGAGAGTTCACTTCCATCAATGTTGTGAAAGGTGGTGTAAGTGACTTGCCGCAAAACCTGAAAATCCATGGCGTTGATGCCATTTCCGGTGGAACAATTACCAGCAACGGGGTGACAGATATGCTCAGAAATTGCCTGGAAAATTATGTTCCATTTATCAAGGATCAAGTTGTTAACAAAAAACCTGTTTAATATATGAGTTCGGAAAATAAGGAAAGAGAACCTCTGTTCTCGGCAAAAAACCGGAGACTTCTTACAACTCCCCTGGGTAAGGAAAACCCCATCACCGTGCAGGTTTTGGGTATTTGTTCCGCCCTTGCGGTAACTGCCAAACTGGAACCGTCAGTTGTAATGGCCCTTTCGGTGATGTTCGTTCTGGGAGTAGGTAACGTGGTTATCTCTGCCTTGAGAACTACCATCGCACCCAGGATCAGGATCATAGTCCAACTGGTTGTGATCGCAACACTGGTTATCCTGGTCGACCAGTTCCTTAAAGCTTTTGCTTATGATGTCAGCAAACAGCTTTCGGTGTTCGTGGGACTGATCATCACCAACTGTATCATCATGGGGCGTTTTGAAGCTTTTGCCATGGCAAACAAACCCTGGCCTTCATTCCTCGATGGAATTGGAAATGCCTGGGGATATGGCTGGATACTTATTGTCGTCGGAT
This sequence comes from Bacteroidota bacterium, assembly GCA_018831055.1. NCBI lineage: Bacteria > Pseudomonadati > Bacteroidota > Bacteroidota bacterium. The sequence continues at coordinate 790 of JAHJRE010000099.1, read as the reverse complement.
TTTTCCGGGAACTGCTCGGTTCCGGAACACTCTGGGGATACCCGGTACTCGAAAAAATCGGCCTGTATAAAATAGGTTATGAAAACAACGGTATGATGATCCTTCCCCCAATGGCTCTTATCGTGGTTGGCGTGATCATTTGGGTGCAGCGCTCCAGAATGAAAGAACTGATTGAAGATAAATAATTGTTAAATCCTTATATGATTCATTATGGAGAATCTGATAAGCATATTCGTTAAGTCCATCTTTATCGATAACATGATTTTTGCATACTTCCTGGGTATGTGCTCATACCTGGCAGTGTCAAAAACCGTTAAAACATCGGTTGGGTTAGGTATTGCGGTAATCTTTGTCCTGGGAATTACGGTTCCGGTGAACTACCTGATCAATGAGTATTTACTGGGGCCGGGCGCCTTGTCGTGGCTCGGAAATGACTTCTCCGATGTTAATCTCAGTTTTTTAACATTCATCATGTTTATTGCCGTGATTGCTTCCATGGTGCAATTGGTTGAGATGGTCATAGAAAAGTTTTCCCCGGCTTTGTATAATTCATTGGGGATCTTTCTTCCTCTTATTGCAGTAAACTGTGCAATTCTCGGTGGCTCACTGTTTATGCAGGAAAGAGAATATCAATCACTGGCTGAGGCCACCTCTTTCGGATTGGGTTCCGGTGTGGGCTGGTTCCTGGCTATTGTTGGCATTGCCGCCATTCGTGAAAAAATCCGGTACAGTAATGTGCCGGCCCCGTTAAGAGGATTGGGAATAACGTTTATTATTACCGGACTTATGG
>JAHJRE010000098.1 GCA_018831055.1 Bacteroidota bacterium | reverse complement strand
TATCCGTTATGTTTACAATGATTCCACCGGTTTGGCTTTCGAACCCCTCATGGTAGTTCCGCTGGATGCCAATAAAAACAACAGAGCCGACCCGAAAGAACTTATTTTTGGGAGCCTTCCCCAATTATTGTATTCTATTGATAAAGGTTACTTAGATCCTGGTTTGATAAGAAATTTATATCTGCTGGTTAATACAGGCAATCTGAAAAAATCGGCATATGATTTTCTGCACTGGGTACTTGACTCAGGACAATTTTTTGTTGAAGAAGCAGGATATATCTCTTTACACGAGGATGAACTGGACAATCAAATGATTTTACTTGACAGTATTTCCAGTTTTGTTGTTTCAGATAAGAATAAAATTAAACCCTTAAAGCCATGAAATCCATTATCCAAAAAAGTCAGACTTTCTTTATTTTTTTGATCCCCGCAATTTTGATTATTAATTCCTGTGGACCGGGGAAGAAGCAGGAAGGTTCTACGGGTGGTAAGCTGAAAGGGACAATCAGCATTTCCGGGGCCTTTGCCTTATACCCGATAACCGTAGTTTGGGCGGAGGAATTCCAGAAGCAATATCCGGGGGTCAGGATTGATATTTCTGCAGGTGGTGCAGGTAAGGGAATGACCGATGTTCTATCGGGCATGGTTGATCTCGCAATGTTTTCGAGGGAAGTCAGCGCTGAAGAAGTCAACAATGGAGCATGGAAAATTGCAGTTACCAAAGATGCTGTTTTACCTACCATTAATGCGGGAAATCCTTTTATGGAGAATATTCAGAAAAAAGGGATGAAAAAAGAGGAATTTCAGGAATTGTTCCTGAAAGAAAACACTTTGACATGGGGAAGCTTCTTTGAGGGAGGTAAGGATAGCAAGATAAATGTTTATAATCGTTCCGATGCATGTGGAGCCGCGGAGATGTGGGGTAAATATCTTGGAGGGAACCAGGAAAGCCTGGAGGGAGTCGGAGTATATGGAGATCCGGGGATGGCTGATGCTGTGAAGAATGATGTTTATGGGATTGGCTTCAACAATGTGGTTTATGTGTATGATATGAATACCCGGATGAAGAATGAAGGGCTTGAGGTCATGCCCATAGATCTCAATGCTGACGGGACAATTGACACTACTGAGTCTTTTTATAGTGACCTGGATCATATTATGGCTGCCATTGGAGAAGGAAGGTATCCATCTCCGCCTGCAAGAGAGCTGTATTTCATTTCAAAAGGAAAACCTGCCGATGCAACTGTACTTTCCTTCCTGGAATGGATACTAACAGAAGGACAGGCATTTGTAAATCAGGCAGGTTATGTGAGGCTTCCCGATACAAGGATAGAAGAGGAACTGAAAAAAATTAAACCCGAGGAAAAATAATGATCCCTTGGTTGAAACGGCATTCCCGGAGCAGGATTCATGGTATCTGGATGATCCTGACACTGGTTTTTGTGATTCTGATGCCATTTTTCCTTGGTGTTGGTTTATACCTGAAATCCTCAATGTTGTTGGGACAGGAATCTCTTTGGGATCTGTTGTTTTCCAGTGAGTGGAAACCGCTTTCCGGAAAATTCGGTTTTTTATCTTTTATAATCAGTTCTACCTGGGTCACGCTCCTGGCATTGTTGATAGCAGGGCCCATATGTCTGCTTACGGCTATCCATCTAACACAGTATGCGCGCTCTTATGTGCTACGTCTTATGCATCCCGTGATTGACATTCTTGCAGGAATACCATCAGTCATTTATGGTGTTTGGGGCATACTGGTTATTGTTCCTTTCATTTCCAGGTACCTGGCTCCCGTTTTTGGAGTGGAAGTATCAGGATATAGTATTCTTGCCGGTGCCGTGGTACTCGCTGTGATGATCATTCCATTTATCCTGAATATCCTGATAGAAGTGTTTAACACTATTCCTGACGAATTGTCGGAGGCTTCTTTATCGTTGGGGGCCAGCAAATGGCAGACTGTGAAAAGAGTGCTTGTTAAAAAAGCTTTTCCCGGGATAGTATCCGCTTTCGGGCTTGGATTGTCGAGAGCATTTGGCGAGACCATTGCTGTTCTGATGGTTGTGGGAAACGTAGCCAAAATCCCGGAAGGTGTTTTTCAGCCGGGGTATCCTTTACCTGCGTTGATTGCTAATAATTACGGAGAAATGTTATCTATACCGATGTACGATTCTGCCTTGATGCTGGCTGCTTTTGTACTTTTTGCCGTTGTTCTGTTTTTTAATTTGATATCAAGGTTGACCATCATTCGTTTGGAAAAGCATCAATAAAGAATTATGAATAAATTCAGGCATATAGAAGAAAAATTCGCGAGGGTGATGATGTTCCTTTCGACCCTGATAATCGTTTTGACATTATGCCTCATAATTTTCAGTATTTTATACAGGGGCTTACCCTCCCTGAACTGGGCAATGCTAAGCCAGGTTCCCAAGGGAGGTTTTTATTTCGGTAAGGAAGGAGGAATACTGAATGCCATTATCGGATCGGTCTATCTTGCAGTGGGTTCAACCTTTCTGGCTTTGATCATAGGTTTGCCGGTAGCGTTGTTTATGAATACCTATCTGATCAAACAGGTGAAATTGGTTAATACGATCCGTTTTTTCCTGGATTTGCTCTGGGGCGTTCCTTCAATTGTATATGGCGCCTTTGGCTTTTCGATCATGATATATCTGGGAATGAGAACTTCTCTGATTGCCGGAATTATTACGGTCACACTCTTCATTATTCCTATAATGGTCAGAGCGTTGGATGAAGTTTTGAAGAATGTCCCACAGGGACTTATGGAAGCTTCTCTATCTCTTGGATCAACAAGATCCGAACTTGCCTATAAGGTTTATCTCAAGCAATGCATACCCGGATTTATAACTGCCATATTGCTCTCTTTTGGCAGAGCCATCGGTGACGCTGCCTCCGTTTTGTTCACCACAGGATATACCGACCATATTCCTACTTCATTGGGGCAACCAGCAGCAACCCTTCCCCTTGCCATTTTTTTCCAGTTATCGTCACCCATAGTGGAAGTTCAAAACAGGGCTTATGCTTCCGCTCTGGTACTGACGGTTATAATTTTAATAATCAGTATAGTATCAAGAATACTGACCCGGCACTACAAGAAAAATCAAATTAAATTCTGACATGAGCGATGAGTTGAAAATAAAAATTGACAATCTGAATCTTCATATAGGGAAACAGCATATTTTGAAAAACATCCGGGCTGGTATACCGGCAAACAAAATAACGGTAATACTGGGACCATCGGGATGCGGAAAAACCACGCTTATGAAGTCCATGAACCGGCTCACCGATCTTTATCCCGATGTTAGGGTAACAGGAAGTATATGGATTGATGATACTGATATTTTGCATACTTCCATGGACATAACCCGGCTCCGTCAAAAGATGGGCCTGTTGTCACAAAGGCCATATCCTTTGCCCATGAATATTTTCAACAATGTAAGCTACGGATTGCGTATTAGCGGTAGACGGAACCGTGCCATGCTTCGTGGAAGGGTAGAGCATTATCTTCAGGAAGTGGGGTTGTGGGATGAAGTTAAGGATCGTCTGAAGGATCCGGCATCCAGGCTTTCTATCGGGCAGCAGCAACGTCTTTGTCTTGCACGCGGACTGGCAGTGGACCCGGAAATTATTCTTGCCGATGAACCGACATCAGCTTTGGACCCAATATCCAGCCAGACCATCGAATCAAAGTTCGTGGAACTGAAACAGAAATACACAATAGTACTGGTTACCCATATTTTGCGACAGGCCAAAAGACTGGCCGATCATGTTATTTTCATGTATTTGGGGGAGATTATTGAACAGGGTCCTGCTGCACAGATTTTTGAAGATCCCAAAGAAGAAAGAACCAAATCATACCTGAAAGGGATGTTTTATTAGGTGAAACCGTTTGTTGATCAATCCGGTTCATTCAACGATCAAATAAATGCTGGAAATCTTTATGATTGTTTTATTTTTAATCCTTAATACAGATTAAATATGTTTTATTTTTGCAGGTAACCTATTATCCCAATCAAATCATGATAAGATCTATCTTTTTACTCCTGGTCGTAACCGGGATGCTCCTGGGTGGGAGTACCCAGGCGCAATATGCTGATGAAAACCTCTGCCGCAGCATTGCCGGAAAATTCCTGGAAAGGCTTAACTCAGAAGGCAGTCTGACTTTTGAAACGGATATTGTTTCTGAAGGATTAATTCTGGCAAGGATCTATACTATTGAAGGTGGTGGATTTATGATAGTAAGCGCCGACCGTTCACTGCGGCCAGTTTATGCCTATTCATTTACAGGATGGTTTGATATGAAAGAGGAAGGATGGGAAATTCAAATTCCCCTGATAACCATTGACTTGCAAAACAGGCTCCAGGCTTCCGAAAAAGTAAGAAATATCAACCGCAATGAATGGACAAGACTTTTAAATAATATCCCACAAGAAAACCTTACCCGGGAGCAATGGCCTCCTGCCGGCACGACTCCCACAGGAGGCTGGCTGGAAGAAAACTGGTCTCAGGGTTCGCCATACAAAAATATGTGCCCCATGGATCTGAATACCGGAAACCGGAGTATAGCCGGTTGTCCGGCGGTTGCCATGGCACAGATACTGAACTATCACAAAAGGATCAACCAAACCCGTTTTGATGATGCTGACGATTATTACCATTCTTTTGGTTCCAATAATCAATACTGGATCGATGATGATTTTGCCTCACGGGATTTCCCGCCCTTTCCAATGCTTAATGAACATCTTGATAGCCTGGAGGCCAATTACGAAGGAGGCAGGCCAATCAACAACGATCAGAAAGCCGCACTGAATTTTGCCTGTGGCATTGCAGCACATCAGGTTTATAGTTCCTCTATTTCAGGCACATATGGTATCGAACAAGCTATGGATGCCTATATGCGTTTTACCTTCGACAGTGCCAGATTGGTATATCCGGATGACAGTACCTTAAACCGTCAGTTGGCAGATAATATAAAAGAGGCCATGCCGGCTCACCTCGGACTACTCAGCGAGCAATCCGGTGGCCACAACCTTGTTGTCGATGGTTATAATACCGATGAATATTACCATTTCAATTTCGGATGGGGAGGTTCCAACAATGGGTGGTATACCATGCCGCCCACCAATATTGCCTATAACCTTACCATCATTGAGGGTGTCATCCTCGATATTAACATTGAAAATATGCATGTTGGGATCAATGATTTATCATCAGATTGGAATGACAATTTCCGGGTTTATCCCAATCCTGCCAGTGATTTTATCTTTGTTGAATCAATTCAGGAAGGGATGAAACTCAAATCAATAAGATTATTTGGGTCATCTGGGAGCCTGATATTTTCACAAACAGGTTCCGAAATCAAAAATGCCCGTATTGATTTAAGAACATGCACTCCTGGAATATATTTCCTGCAATGTATAACCGGAAAAGGAAATATAGAAAGTAAAAAACTGATTATCCTGGAATAATCAGTTGATCAGTTTTCTTTCCTGCATTTGGCTGACCATATCTTCAATGGTTTTATCCAGTGTTATATAGGTAAGACCGAGTTGCTTCCTGCTTTTTTCGGTGTTCAGTTTTATGGGATATCCAACATTTCTTTTAATAAAGCGCGCTTTGAATCCCATGATCCAGCCAAAAAGGTATTGTGTCCACTTTGGGATATTACCGTGAGGCATTTTGTATTGCGAACCATATCTTTTTTCGATCAGACCTGCAAATTCAAGCAAAGTGATAGTCCTTTCGGCCAGGATATGTCTGCCTTTCGCTTTGTCGTTTTCCAGGGCGAGAATATGAGCGTGGGCAACATCACGTACATCAACAAAGCCAAAAGAAATATCCGGAACTCCCATGCGGTATTTGCCCTTCATCAGGTCTTTCATCAGGTTCAGACTTTCCGAATTTGATTCCCATGTCAGTGCCGGGCCCATAACAAAGGAAGGATTAATAACCACAAGTTTCCAGGATGACTGGTTATCAAAGATTTTCCAGGCTTCTTTTTCGGCCAGGACTTTCGAATAAGAGTAAGGCTGATGTTTTTCGGAGCTGGAATAGTTGAACTGTTCTTCTGTGAATTCATCCAATCCTTGTTCCTGCATGTCGATAGCATCTCCATGAACTGCAGCAACGCTGGAAGTCAGAACAACTTTTTTTACCGTACCCGATTTGCCGGCAGCTTCCAGGACATTACGGGTACCTTTCAGAGCCGGATCTATCAAATCTTTACGTGCATCTTTGAATCTCAGCGTAAAAGGAGATGCCATGTGAATGATGGCATCACAACCCCTGGCTGCCTGGTCAAAGGATCCCTCTTTCAACAAATCGGCTTCAAACATTTCCAATTTCCCGGAGCTGTTCCCGGCTATTTCTTCCAGGAATTGATATTTTGATTTCTTTGAAATATCTCTAACCGGAACCTTGACTATATACCCTTTTTCCAGCAAATCCTTTACAACCCAGGAACCCAGGTATCCTGTTCCACCGGTGACCATTACTATTTTCTTCATATTCCCGTCAGTATTAAAGACATGTTTTATGTGAGTATTAACAGAGAATCCGAGAAAATGTTTTAATGGCAAATAATCTTTACTGAAGGCCGAAAAAAGCTCCTATCCACGCCTGACTGTCCTGACAAGCATAGCGCTGATAAGCAACAATGCTACAAACAGCACGATCATAATGATAATGATAGCTATAGTAATCACAAGAACGGATATAAATGTAATTACTGCCAGAAATGACTGAATAATGATACGTAACAGTCCGTGGATGAGGTTCCCACATGTAAGACTTTCGATAAACATTATCAGGAAGGCAACTGCATTGACTAGTAGCAGGAGCCATACAGCCCATGCTGAAAATCCATAGCCATATGGCCATATCGTAAAGTTTTCTCCCAGGTAATATTCAATATTATCCTGCCATATTATCATAAGGATTGCCATGACAAAAGCTGTTAGAGCTGCAGTCAGGGGGAAGAAAGCTACATTTCCTTCATAGTCATTACGCGTTATTGTGTTCAGCAAACTATCTATTCCTTTGAACATGAAACTTCCTGTGAGCCCCAGGATCAGCATCACTACCATTATCAGCCAGAACTGCCACTTTCCCCAACTCATGTATTTATCAAGTTTCTTCTCAAAAGCCGATCTGGTTTCCTCCTCCAGGCTGGTGTGATTGAGGTATTTTAGTTGCACATAGCCTGTTTTGTCATTAATTTTGATTTTCAACCATTCGTCATATTTTCCCCCTTTTGTTGGAACTCTTTCATCAAAGTAAAGTGTGTCAGATGTATTCAGCGTCCCGATAGAAGCAGCGTCAGTTGTGGGTTGTGATCGTACAATAAGGTTGTCTTGTTTCACGAGATAGAAGTAGGTTTTTTCGTCATCCTTATCCTCGAAATTGTCAATAAAGGGCTTCATTTTTTGCAGGCTATCAATTTCAGTATCTGTAAGGATGCGATCATAGATACGTACTTCATCAATAAGGGCCTCAAAATCGTCATTGCCTCTTGGGCTTGCACCGATTAAAGTTTTTGGGGAACCCATATCCATTTTTGTCTTTCCGCTGGTTTTGACTCCGTCCACGTAAATAGATCCGGTCCGGGTGTCTTCATTATATGTCGCTACCAGGAACACCCATTGTTTGGATACTTTTGGGACTTTCCCGATAAAACCTCCCTTACCATCGGATACAGCCCATATCCATTTATTATTGCTTTTGGCAGTATATATTTTCCTGTCTCCGCCTCGGTCGTCGTTGGATATTACTATTATTTCATCCCTATAAGAGAGTGGATATACCCATGCACATAAGGTGACCTGTGGCAAGGCGCCGATATTCATGTCAACAGGAATCTCTATGTAGTCATTATCGTCATTCCAACGATAACTCCCTCTTTTTGTCCCATCCACGTCTCTTTCCCGATTAACATTATGCAGGATCCCATCGTTGTTATTGCCACTTAAATCAGTGGCTTTGTCTTCAAATGAATAGTACACTAACAGTCCTTTTTCCAGGTCCAGGTTCTTTTGTGAATAAGCGGATTTCAAATTCACATTAAAAACCAGAATGATAAGAATTGCTAATGTTTTAAGTACTTCTAATTTCATGTCTGATTGGATTTAATGGATTAAAATTTCGGTTAGCAAAAACAAATGTACTAAAATTTCATGTAAATTCACAGAAAAGCCTTTATGATCAAGCAAAAGAATTGAAACGGAATATGAATTCAATGACTGTTACCCTTAACAGATATACAGATTAGATGTGATCAGATCCAGAATACTTGTTGCTGAACTCTAGTGATGTGTAAAAAAGAGTTTGATTTTTAATATACAATTAACTTTCCATTCCTACCGTATTCATCAATAATGATATACATCCCAGGAGTAAGATTGCCTATTTCCACCTTGTCGGTTTTATTTCTCCAGGAAACCAATCTCCCTGAATAATCGTAAATTCTTATATCAGAGTTTTGAAATAGTCTGATGTTATCACCAGAGGCAGGATTGGGATAAAACATCAATTGCTGGTCTTTAGGATATTCAAATAAACCCAATCCCGAAGTGTTACTGTAACCTGGTGTAGGATAATTGAAAGTTTGCCAGTTCATTGCTGCATTTGGATATCGTCCGTATGAGATATCGGTTTCCTGTATCCCATAACTTAACGAGTCTATAACGGGATATCCCATTTCTTCGGGTCCGAATATCCCAATCTGTTCACCATCTTTATCCAGTTTATACGTTGCATGAAAAGGTCCTTGTTCAGGTTGGTCATCAGCCCAGATCAGAAGATAACTGTCGGGAGCGAGGGTATAATCGGGGAATTGCCATTTATCGGGATTTTCCAGGTTGTCGGTTAAGAACAAATTTCCAAGCCAGACAGGTTCAGTCCCGGCATTATAAATTTCCACCCAATCGTCAAATTCTCCGTATTCATCCGCAATGGTGGTGGCATTACTGGCCATAAATTCGTTGATAAATAGTTCGGGGATCACAGGACTGCCAACAAGGATGTTGCGAGGTTCGCAATAGAGGTAACTTATGTTTCCCATATCATCGGTACATCTTATGTTAACGCCAATCTGGGCTTCGGAGGTGAATACACCCGCAGAAGCTCCAAAAATGCCATCGCCGGCTTCAAAATCATGATGTAAACCATCATCAAGCATAGGAACTTCCTGTATAGGATTTACATCTCCCGATAGTTCCAGGATGACTTCAGCAAGCGATCGGTCATCCATTGCGTAAGCTCTCATCCATATTTCCTGGTTGGTGATGGCGGGTGTATGGTTAAAATAGTTTATAACGGGGCTGATGTCGTTAATAACGATTTGATTCAGTGTTGCCTGTCTTCGTTGGGAAATATAAGGTTCCAGTCCGACAGGAACATGAGCACCCAGAGATTGGGTATACGAATTCAGGAAGTCTGTTGTACTATAACCATAATCCTGTGGATAATATGGGTCATTGGCCACTGAGGGATAGATTTTATCCCTTATATCTTCAATCTGTGGGAAAAATGAAGCCGGGTTGGCGAGGCTGTCTGAAAAAATGTTCAAATAGTAGGAGTAAATGTCCCGGTATCGCTGAACCTGAAGGATTCTTTCAAACAGGGGCCTGTTTTCCTGAGATTGTTCCCAGGAATATACATCGCGGGTTGACCAGTCGATACCAAACCAGTCAATTCCGAAGGTATTATCCAGATCGTAGGGAATATATTCGAATTGACCGCTGGCAGTATTATGATACAGGTAGAAGTTATTTTTATTGAATATATACCCATCCCAATTGGCAGTGGATACATCCGAAGCCATTATTTTAAGGTAGTCAAAGACATTAAAGACCTTTTCTATTTCGCAGGGGAATTCATTGATTGGAGTGTTATTGAGGACATCGATAAAATGAGTGAGATCGGAATAGTCATCAAGGCTTTCATTTGTTTTCAGTTCGTAAGCTCTGCGGCCGTTTTCTTCAAATTTGTATAGGTTGGGGTTTGTTCCCAGATAATTCAGGTCGGCCGGCCAGAGGCATTTATATAGATTCCCGTCGTTATTACCAAATCGACTCAGGACAAACTCTTCATCGATATGTTCCACATTTATATACAAACCATAGAAGCTGTCGTTAATATAGACTTCTACATGGTTGGAACGGGGTGCAGGAACCCCCAGTTCCCTCAACAGGTCCCAGCATAATTTTGAACGTATTACAGAGGGGTCATTATGTTCTCCGTTAAGGTTCATTTTTTCAATACCATAGTATTTTCTACCGGGAATGAAAGTGTTGAACGATACTTTAAAGGATTTTTTAGCTGCCCATCTGGAAGTATTTCCTCTCAGGCGGAAACCCACATTATCAGCGGTATCTCTTATAGTTCCGTTATCAAAAACAAAAGTAGCCGGATACTCATGATCACTTTCCGGGTATTCGTAGATAAGGAGTAATGAATCCGGATGTATCAGGATATCGATCCTGGGGATATTTACATCTGAATAAACCATTCCGGGTTCCGGGAATGCTGGTTGGGATGTAGAAATCAAAGGGAGGGTGTAAAATGTCATTATGGCAATCCAGCTGAAAAAGGCATATTTGGTTTTCATGGGAGTAGATTATGAATGGTTATTTGCTGTAAAGGTAGGGAAAAGTTAAAAGAGTTATCTTTTGTTCGGGATTTGGGGTATCCAGTTTTCAGCTGAGTTAAGTTGAAGGTCCCGGCATGCGCCGGGATGTCCCGGTTTTCACTGGGATGTCCCGGTTTTCACTGGGATGACCCGGTTTTCACCGGGATGTCCCGGTTTTCACCGGGATGACGGGCCGGAGGGGAAAAAAAGGGAGCGGCGGCGGCCGAAGGCCGCCGCCACTGTTTTCTATTATGCGGTACCGCGTCATCCCGGCGCAAGCCGGGATCTGTTTCCTCGTCACCCCGGCGTAAGCCGGGGCACCCCGGCGTAAGCCGGGGCACCCCGGTGGAAACCGGGGCACCCCGTTGAAAACCGGGGCAACACCCCAGCACATCCACGAGATCCCGCTTTCGCTTCGCTCAGCGGGATGACGGCATCCCCGTATGATCAGAAAGGGCTTCGGGCGGCGGGCGAAGCCCGCCGCCCGAAGCTTTTATTTGTTAGGCATCCCGCCATCATCCCGGCGTAAACCGGGATCTGTTTCCTCGTCACCCCGGCGCAATCCGGGACATCCCTGCATAAAACAGAATCCCTCACTACCAATTTATGCCTCTTAATCCATATTTTCTCCCTGCACCGTGCTTCATATTTACATTATCCCTAACTTTATTTGCAGAAAACTGGATACTGTATGCCTGAAATGATAGATAACCGAAAGGTTTTTACCTTGCTGGAGGTGGCTATGAGCATCAAAAAGACTATTAGTGATCGCTATGGCTCCTCTTTTTGGGTAAAAGCAGAAATGAACAAACTGAACTTTTACAGGCATTCGGGTCATTGTTACCCGGACCTTGTCGAAAAAAAAGAAGGGAAACAACTTGCTCAGATGAGGGCTATCATATTTTCAGGCGATTTTTTCAGAATTAACCAGGTCTTCCTGAAAGAGGCCAAAGAACCTTTAAAAGATGGAATTACCATCCTTTTCAATGCAAGGATCATTTTCGATGAAAACTATGGCCTCAGCCTTCGCATTCTGGATATCGATCCTTCATTTACACTTGGACAACTGGAAAAGGAAAAGCATGAGACAATAGAAAAGTTGAATAGGGAAGGCAAATTTAACCTCAACAAAAAACTCGTTTTACCCTTACTGCCACAACGTATTGCTGTTATTTCAGTGGAGACCAGCAAAGGTTATTCTGATTTTCTGAGTGTTCTCGACCGTAATCCCTGGGGATATAAGTTTTTTCATATGCTGTTTCCTTCCATTCTGCAGGGAGAAAAGGCTATTGAAGGGATAACAGGACAATTGCGCAGGATACAAAAAATTGCTCATCACTTTGATGCTGTCGCAATTATTCGTGGCGGTGGAGGTGATGTAGGACTTTCCTGTTATAACGATTACAATCTGGCAGCGATGGTTGCAGAATTTCCTCTTCCCGTTCTCACCGGAATAGGTCATTCCACCAACGAAACCGTGGTGGAATTGGTAGCAAACAGGAACAATATTACCCCAACGGAACTTGCTGATTTCCTGATACAGAAATTCCACGATTTCAGCGTTCCACTGGAAGAAAACAAGAAATCTCTGCTGCAGATCAGGGATTTTTTTCCTGCAGAATACCGGAGGCAGGATGAAACCATACGTTGGATAATCCGTGATTCACGTAACCGGATACGTTTTGCATCATCAACACTGGTGGGAAATGTCAAAGAACTCAGGTCTCAGGTAATCAGGAATGTGAGAGAACGTTCCTACGCTTTAAGAGACTTTTTGAATCAACTGCGAAGGATGCCTGTAGACTTCCTGGAAAATGAAAAAGACAAGATTAGTGCCCAAAACGGTTTCCTGGGTGAAGGTATTAAGTTCCAAATCCGGAATCTGAATACAGAGATAGATCATCTGGATAGTAAAATCAGGATGTTGGACCCGGAAAATGTTTTAAGGCGCGGATACAGTATAACCTTTTTTGATGGGAAAAGCATAAAGGATACCTCGGTATTGAAGCCGGGCGATCTTATCGTTACACGTCTTCTGAACGGAGAAATAAAAAGCAAAGTGGAAAAATAAAACCTTACCATGGAAAAAAAACCGAACTATACAGAGGCTTTTAGTGAGCTTGAAGCCATTGTGCAGGAGATCAGCGAAGGTGAAATCTCTGTTGATGAACTATCTGGCAAGGTCAAAAGGGCTGCCGAACTGATTAAAATATGCAGAAATAAGCTGCGTACTACTGAAGAAAATGTGAATGAGATCCTGAAAGAATTAGAAGAAAAGGAGGGGTAGTTGGAAAATGTACCCGGAGCCGGGATCGAACCGGCACGAGAATTACCTCACTGGTTTTTGAGACCAGCGCGTCTACCTATTCCGCCATCCGGGCAATGATGGTGCTTTATCTTGAATTGTGCAGAACGTTTTTGGGATGGCAAAGATAAGGTTTTTTCATGATTCGGTGAACAGATTAATAGTTAATCATGTCGGGAAACGTAAAAAACGCTGTAGGTTTGCACCTGATTTCAAATATATTTTATGGAAAACCTCCGGAATATTGCCATCATTGCCCATGTTGATCACGGTAAAACCACCCTGGTCGACCGCATCCTTCACCAGGTCAGGCTGTTCAGAGAAAACCAGGATATGGGAGAATTGATCCTGGATTCTAACGAACTGGAAAGGGAAAGAGGGATTACAATTTTGTCGAAGAATGTTTCAGTGAGGTACAAGGGGGTAAAAATCAATATTATAGATACTCCCGGGCACTCTGATTTTGGTGGTGAAGTGGAGAGGGTCCTTAATATGACGGATGGCGTTTTGCTGGTTGTAGATGCCTTTGAAGGTCCCATGCCACAGACTCGTTTTGTGTTGCAGAAAGCTCTTGCTCTCGGTTTGAAGCCTGTAGTGGTAATCAACAAGGTAGATAAGCCTAATTGCGATCCGGAAGCTACCCATGATGCCATTTTTGATCTGATGTTTGCCCTGGATGCTTCCGAGGAACAGCTTAATTTCCCGACGGTCTTCGGATCTTCAAAACAGGGATGGATGTCGGACGATTGGAGCAACCCATCCGGTGATGTAAGCCATTTGCTGGATGTCATCCTGGAACATATACCCCCACCGGCATCCAGGCCGGGAACATTACAGATGCAGATCAGTTCATTGGATTATTCTTCATATCTTGGAAGGATAGCGGTAGGACGGATAGCCAGGGGAAAGATTAAGGCAGGTATGCAGGTTGCCCTGATAAAAAGGAATGGGAATGTGAACAAGTCTGTGATCAAAGAGCTCTATCGTTTTGAGGGGCTGGGAAAGGAAAAGGTGAAATGGGAATTGGAAGCCGGTGAGATCTGTGCCGTCCTTGGCCTGGAAAACTTTGATATCGGTGATACCATCACCGATGTGGATGATCCGGAGGCCTTGGCTCCCATCCTGGTGGATGAACCTACGATGAGCATGCTTTTTACCATTAACAACTCTCCTTTTTATGGCAAGGAGGGCATCTATGTCACTTCAAAGCATTTAAGGGAACGCTTGTTTCGGGAAACAGAAAAGAATCTTGCCCTGAGGGTAGAGGAGACATCTTCTCCCGATAGATTGCTGGTCTATGGCAGAGGCATTCTTCACCTTTCTATCTTAGTGGAAACCATGAGAAGAGAAGGGTATGAATTACAGCTTGGCCAGCCTCAGGTCATTATCCGTATCATCGACGGGACCAGGCATGAACCTGTAGAAATGTTAACCATTCATGTTGCAGAAAATTTTTCAGGAAAAGTGATAGAAGTGGTTACCCGCAGGAAAGGGGAGATCACGCATATTGGATCCAGGGGAGACAGGGTTATATTGGAATTTGAGATCCCATCAAGAGGATTGATCGGGCTTACTAACTCCATTCTTACGGTTTCCGAGGGTGAAGCAATCATTGCGCATCGTTTTAAAGGTTATGAACCCTGGAAAGGCGACATACAGGGCAGAAGGAACGGGGCTTTGGTGGCTATTGAAACAGGTACCAGTATAGCATATTCCATTGATAAATTGCAAGACAGGGGCAAGTTTTTTATCGATCCAAATGAAGAAGTATACGCCGGTCAGGTAATAGGCGAACATATCAGGCAGGAAGACCTGGGTATCAATGTTATTAAAACAAAAAAATTGACCAATATCAGGGCATCGGGTTCTGATGATAAAGCCATGATCATCCCGGCCGTAAAGTTTTCTTTAGAAGAAGCCATGGAGTATATCCGGGAAGATGAATATGTGGAGGTTACTCCCAAATCAATACGTCTCAGAAAGATTATTCTTGATGAACTGGAAAGAAAACGAATGAAGAAAAATGCAAAGTAATAGAGATTATGTCTTCAAAAAATCCCTTAATATGTTTGTATCTCCGTGAATTAAGCTATAACTTTGCACCCCAATATTTTTAATCATGCCCAAAAAGAATCTGGTCAGTATTTTTGCAGGAAGAGCCACCAAGTACCTGGCTGAAAAGATTGCCGAAAGCTATGGTTCAGAGCTTGGCGATCTGACCTGTACCGTTTTCTCCGATGGTGAATTTCAGGCATATTATGAAGAGAATATTCGTGGACGGGATGTATTTCTGGTTCAGTCGACATTCCCGCCGGCCGATAATCTTTTCGAGTTGCTTATGATGGTAGATGCAGCACGCAGGGCTTCAGCCAAAAACATAGTAGCAGTTATTCCCTATTTCGGTTATGCACGTCAGGATCGCAAGGATAAACCCAGGGTATCCATAACAGCCAAACTGGTATCCAACCTTCTGACAGCAGCGGGAGTAACAAGGGTAATCACCATTGATCTGCATGCAGATCAGATCCAGGGATTCTTTGATGTTCCTGTTGATCACCTGTTTGCATCTTCTATTTTTGTTCCCTATCTTAAGAAGCTTGATCTTCCCAACATGATCATGGCTTCCCCTGATACGGGAGGAACCCGAAGGGCTGCCAATTATGCAAAAGTCCTTAATACAGGTTTTGTTATATGTTACAAACAGCGCCGTAAACCCAATGAAATTGACACCATGGACCTGGTTGGCGAAGTAGAGGGCAAAGATGTTATACTTGTTGATGATATCATCGACACAGCAGGGTCGATTACACGTGCTGCAAATCTGATTATGGACAAGGGAGCCAACAGTGTAAGGGCTATTTGTACACATCCTGTTTTTTCCGGACAGGCTTATGAAAAGCTGGAAGCATCACCATTTAAAGAAATCGTTGTTACCGATACGATCCCTCTGAGACGCGAAAGCAGTAAAATCAGGGTGTTGTCAACAGCAGATTTATTTGCCGACGTGATATTACGTGTAGAGAACAAAAAATCAATTAGTTCGTTATTTAAATTTTCGGATAAATAAACCCACATTTTTTTTTTTAACAATTAAACCTTATGAAAACAGTATCATTGAGCGGTTCTCCAAGAGAGAACGTAGGGAAAAAAGATGCTAAGAAAAACCGTATGGAAGGGAAGGTACCTTGCGTTATTTACGGTGGTAAAGAGCAGGTACATTTTTCCATGGACGAGAAGAATTTTAAAAAGATTCTTTTTACAACCGATGTTTATATCATTGAATTTGATATTGCAGGAAAGAAATTCCGCACTATCCTGCAGGATATTCAGTATCATCCGGTAACAGATAAAGTACTTCATGCAGACTTCCTGGAAGTTACCCAGGATAATCCTGTTAAATTGGCCATACCGGTTAAAATTACAGGATCGGCACCTGGAGTTATCAAGGGTGGTAAGTTGATCCAGAAGATGCGCAAACTAAAGGTTAAAGGTTTGATTGATAGCATTCCTGAGTCTTTTCCGATTGATGTTTCCAGCCTTGATATTGGTCAATCCGTAAAAATCAGGGATCTCTCTTTTGAGAATATTCAGATCCTGGAATCACCATCAGCAGTTGTTGCTGTTGTTAAGACTACCAGGGCTGCCGCTGCCGGTACCGGTGCAGAGGAAGAAGCTGAAGGAGAGGAAGCTGAGAAAAGTGAATAATGAAATTCCTCATTGCAGGATTGGGGAACATTGGTTCTGAATACTCCAATACCCGTCATAATATTGGTTTTATCCTGGCGGATGCATTGGCGCTGGCAGCCGGAGCTGTTTTTAAGACAGAGCGCTATGCTGATGTCGCCCGCATCCGCTACCGGGGTAAAACTCTGATTGTTATCAAACCTTCCACATACATGAATCTGAGTGGAAAGGCGGTAAGGTATTGGATGCAAAAAGAGAATATTGTAGAAGAGCAACTTCTGGCGGTGGTTGATGATATTGCACTTCCTACCGGTGCTTTGAGAATGAAAGCTAAGGGTGGTGATGGCGGCCACAATGGTTTGCAAAGTATCATTGAATACCTTGGGTCAGAAGCTTTTCCCCGTTTGAGGATTGGCATAGGCAATGATTTCGCACAGGGTTCACAGGTTGATTATGTGTTAGGAAAATGGACGAAACCCGAAGAGGAAACAATGCTTAAAAAAATCCCTGTAGCTGTTGAGATGGTGAAAAGCTTTGTTGCAAATGGTCTGGAAAGGACCATGAATCAATACAACGAATAAGGGAATATCAAACTCAGAGCCTTGGCATTTTAAGCCTGTCTCTGACTATATTTCCGATATTTTCAACGTTTACCCTGTCCTGTTTCATAGTATCCCTCTCACGAATGGTAACAGTATTGTCTTCCAGGGTCTGATGATCAATGGTAATGCAATAGGGCGTTCCGATGGCATCATGCCTTCGGTAACGCTTCCCGATAGAATCCTTTTCCTCGTAATGGCACATGAAATCATACTTCAGTGTGTCCATGATCTCCCTTGATTTTTCAGGAAGTCTGTCTTTATTTACCAGTGGAAATACGGCTACTTTTATGGGAGCCAGGAAAGGGGGAATTCGCATAATCACCCTTTCAGAACCGTCTTCAAGTTTTTCTTCCTGATAAGCATAACTGATAAGAGCCAGGAATGTACGATCCAGTCCGATGGATGTTTCGACAACATAAGGGACATAGCTTTCGTTGGTTTCCGGATCAAAATACTGGATTTTTTTACCGGAATGCTTCTGATGAGCACCCAGGTCAAAATCGGTACGGGAATGTATGCCTTCCAGTTCCTTGAAACCCATTGGGAAATTAAATTCTATATCAAAAGCTGCATTGGCATAATGGGCCAGTTTTTCATGTTCATGCAGTTTGTATTGGTCACGGGGTATGCCCATATTGTAATGCCATTTCAGTCTTTGTTCCTTCCAGTAATGGAACCATTCCATCTCTGTTCCGGGTTTAACAAAAAACTGCATCTCCATCTGTTCAAATTCCCTCATCCTGAAGATGAATTGCCTGGCAACAATTTCGTTTCGGAAAGCTTTTCCTGTTTGAGCAATTCCGAAGGGCAGCTTCATTCTTCCTGTTTTCTGCACGTTCAGGTAATTTACGAATATGCCCTGGGCTGTTTCCGGGCGAAGATAAATAGTGCTGGCACCTTCGGCACTTGCACCCAATTGTGTGGCAAACATAAGGTTAAACTGCCGCACGTCAGTCCAGTTGCGTGTACCGGATATAGGGCACACAATCCCGAGGTCTTCAATGAGTTGCTTTATTTCTGGCAAGTCTTCATTTTCCAAAGACTTATAAAGTCTGTCCTTAATGTTTTGCAGCTGAACGAAATATTCAAGGACCCTGGGATTGGTTTCAATAAACTTGGTTTCATCAAAAGCATCTCCAAATCTTTTAGCGGCTTTTTCCACTTCTTTCTGGATCTTGGCTTCAATTTTAGCACAATGATCTTCCACAAGCACATCCGCCCGGTATCTTTTTTTCGAATCCTTGTTATCAATGAGAGGGTCATTAAAGGCATCCACATGTCCTGAAGCTTTCCATACAGTTGGATGCATGAAAATAGCCGAATCAATGCCCACGATATTATCGTGGTATTGGACCATGGATTTCCACCAGTAATCTCTGATATTACTTTTTAATTCAGCCCCATTCTGTCCATAGTCGTAAACTGCGCTGAGTCCGTCATAAATCTCACTCGACTGGAATATGAATCCATATTCCTTGGCATGGGCGATAACTTTTTTAAAAAGATCGTCGTTTGGCATAAAATTATGGTTAGGCAGATTTGAGGTGCAAAAATAGGAATTTGCCTGACACTAAGGCAAACTTGCTATAAAAGCTGAATATATATTACCATATAATTGTCCTTCTTTCCCACCGAGGCTGTTCCATGTTTCATAAATCTTATCTATACGGTTTTCGGGTGAAGGATGTGTGCTGAGGAATTCAGGGATTCCAGGAGCTGTATCGAGTTTTTCAAAGAAGCCGGCTATACCTCTTGCGTCGTATGAAGTTTCATAGAGGTATCTGACCGCATATTCATCGGCTTCGTATTCGTGATCGCGGCTGAAAGCCAGGTTTCCAAGGCCCAGAGCAAGGTCAGCTGCTACATCAACAAGGATATTGGAGTTCTGCCCAAGCAACACTCCTAACAGGATCTGTATTCCGTAAACCTTGGTAAGTGTATTGGTTGAATGCCGTCGTGCCGCATGTGCCATTTCATGAGCCATGACCCCGGCAAACTGGGCTTCATTGTCGAGGAATTTGATAAGTCCTGTATAAAAATACAGATATCCGCCAGGAGCAGCAAACGCATTTAATACCGTATCGTTTTGAATGATCTTCACTTGCCAGAGAAAGGTGTCATCGTAACCGACAAGTCCTGTGCTTAGTATAGAATCCCGGATTCTGGTGATGTGAAAATAGGCGTCCGGATAGTTCGTTTCGCTGAGAAGCGGATATTGAGCCGGATTATTCTTTATCTCCTGATCAAGCTGATCACCGAAAGCCATGTCGTCTTCCACGGTAAAGAGATTAATAGTACCGGGGCTGTCTTCGTCTTTTTGACAGGATTGAAGGGTAAAAAAAACAATAATTATCAGAATGGGGAAATATCTGAGTGTTGTTTTCATAATAAAATGATTTTATTTACAAATATATCTCAAATTCACAGATTTTCCACCTAAAGGAATTGATATCAGGAAAGACTTCCGGTATCATCTTTTTTCTGGGAAATGTATTTACCTACCAGGATAGCTACAATTATGGTAAGGTATATCTGGCCAATTACTGCCAGCATAACCGCTACCATTTGTGTTTGTGGGATGGCAGGAGTAATATCGCCATAACCGACGGTTGCCATAGTCACAAAACCGAAATAAAGGAAATCGCTCACGGTGAGAGGTAAACTGCCACCTCCATCAAAGGCTCCCGGATAAAGACTGTTGAGGGCAGTAAATAATAGTGCTCCGTTAATTCCCATTAAAAGGTAAATACTCATGCAAACCAGGAAAACATTCTGGTTAATGGTCTGCTGCCTGAAAAGGTACCCAAATAACACCAGGGTAACGTAAATAAAAAACCCGAACAAAAGAAAATAACTAACAGCCGATACGAAATCCTTGTGCTGAGGGATAAGATATTCAGTCCAGGTAAGAATAATAACCGTAAAAATTACGAATACAGGAACTATATTCTTTTTTCTTTTATCGTAAATGATAAATATTGTACTAAATAGAATAATAGTAAACAGGATGCTGATAAATATGTGTTTAACAAATTCTCCATCAAGGAAAGGAGGGATGACCAGAAAGGAAACCAGAGCTAAGAACAGGTGAAGATAAGTATTCCTGAACATGGTTTATTTCAATTATAGGTTTAACATTGCCTTAATTCATGTTCCTGTAAAGTTATCAAATAATCCCGAATAAGTTGGTCTTATGGATGTATATTTGCAATAGAAACGTATTTAATCCATGATAATCAATAGGCTCAGATTTAGGAGCATGATAGTTTTTAACGTTTTAATACAAACGATATGAACATCAGGAAGACCTTTTCTTTAACAAAAATCATAGCGACGTTAGGGCCGGCAACATCGGATCCGGAGACACTTACTTCATTGATTGAAAATGGCGCCAGGGTTTTCAGGGTGAATTTCTCTCATGGTACTTTTGAGCAGTACCGGGAGATGATCAGAAATGTAAGAGAAACCAGCAAGATGCTGGGGATATACACTTCCCTGCTAGGCGATTTGTCGGGTCCAAAAATCAGGGTAGGAGAGATCCCTGGTAACGGGATATTCCTGAAACCCGGGATGATGGTAAGATTTTGTGATGAAGAGAATTCGCATACATCATTGGGTGCAGAAGCTGTCATTTGTTTTACAACCAGTTATCCTCCATTTACACGGGAAGTAAAACCTGGGCAAAGGGTTCTTCTGGATGATGGAAACCTGTTGCTTCAATGTGAGTCAAATTCAGATACGGATGTGATTTGCCGGGTAGTGAACGGTGGCTTGGTTACCACTCACAAAGGGATCAACCTTCCTGACACGGAACTATCGATTCCGGCTTTAACGCAAAAGGATTATCACTGCATTGATTTTGCCGTGGAGCAGGGATTTGATTTTCTTGCATTAAGTTTTGTCAGACAGGGAGAAGATGTAAGACTATTAAAGCAACGCCTGACTGAGCTGAAAGCCAGGCCGGGCGTTTCCTGGCCGGGACCCTCGACGAATCCTGTTATTCCGCCAACGGCTAAGGATTTTGAGGGATTTATTCCGGTTATCAGCAAAATCGAAAAACCTCAGGCTATTGATCACCTTATTTCTATCCTGGAAGAATCAGATGGTATTATGGTTGCCCGCGGTGATCTTGGTGTTGAGATGGACCTTGCCGAAGTTGCAGTCCACCAGAAAAATATCATACGGCTCTGCCGCCAATATGGAAAACCGGTGATTGTGGCAACTCAAATGTTGCAGACTATGATAGAATCACCGGTACCCACACGGGCGGAGGTTTCCGATGTTGCTAATGCGATCTTTGATGGAGCCGATGCTGTAATGCTTTCAGGGGAAACTGCCGTAGGGAAATATCCGGTTGAAACCGTGAAAATGATGAACCGGATAGCCCGTAAAGCCAATGATTATATTCGTTCTCTTGACAGTCATCCCCTGATTCCGTTTAAACCCCTTGAAGAACATAACCGAAGCGCTGCAATTGCTCATGGGGTGATAACCATGGTCAGGGATGTGGATGCAAGATTGATAATTGTATGGTCGCAATATGGTGGTGCCACCCTGTTCCTGTCTCAACATAAATTGCCTGTCCCCATTTTAAGCTTCAGCAATAACGAACGGACATTGCGCCAACATTCCCTGCTGTATGGGGTTCACGCTGTTTTTATGGATATGCCCTCCAGCGGAAGCCGTTTTATTGAAAATGTTGATCGTTTGATACTGAAAAACGTCTGGGCTCATAAAGGTGAACCAATAGTTATCGCATTAGGAGAACCTATTCACAGAGTTGGCATTACAAACAGAGTTGTTGTGCATTACGTAGGAGAAAGCGAACTTTAACCCTGTCCGCTAAAGCATCTGATCATTTAAGCTTTATTTCAACCAGGATTTCTCTTTCATGGCAATCGAAATGGGCATCTTTCCAGGATGGCGGACCAAACCGGCCTGCAGCATTATTTGAGAAACCATAGGGTTCAGACGGTATACCGAAACTCTTCGTGTCTAATTGCTGATTACTGTTCACATCATGAAACACTTTAATGGCATAAGAGCCATAAGGTATGCTGTCAATTACCCATTCCGATTTCCCCTCGTTTATATCCAATGCAGCGGCTTTGAAAGCCATGCCTGGTGTCATATAATTCTTTTCCGAATCGGAAACCGCTACCATTATCTTACCGCTGTCGGTAACAGCCCCATGAATAACTATCCTAAGGGTTGAAAGTGAATCAGAAAGGGCAAAAGCTGAAGAAAATGAGAAAAAAAGCAGCATTAAAAATATATTTCTCTTTATCATTCCATCACGATTTTTTGAATAGACAAACTTAATGTGAAAATGTTTACACCCTTTTTAATTTTTATGAGTATCGGGAAACATTAACACAAAGTTACAGGCGACAGGTTGCAAGCGACAACTCATCACTCATCACTCACACTACCTTTAGCCTGTAACCTGTTACCTGCAGCCTGAAACATGTTATTATTCTTTCCCGATACTCATTTTAAAGAATTAATGTTATCTTTGAGTGACTAAACGTTAGCAATTACATAGATGGAATTTGTCAGGAAACTGGGTTCAGTGGCTCTTGCCAACCGGGTAAAAGGCTTGTCGGATGCAATGATGAACGATATTATTCGCATTTATAAGGAAATGAATCTGGATTTTGAACCAAGATGGTTCACCGTTTTTCAGATCCTGTCGAAGAGAAATGCGGAAATTCCGATCACGGTTATTGCAGAGGAATTAAAAATAACTCACCCCGCAGTTATCCAGGTTGTGAATGTTCTGGAAGAAAAAGGCCTGGTTGAAAGCCGACCTGATACTGCTGATCACCGTAAAAGACTGGTAAGTCTCAGCGACAGTGGGAAAATACTGGCTCTAAGGATTTCCCCTGTCTGGTTGGATATACGGAGTGCACTCGATGATTTCCTCCTGGAAACAGAACCTGATTTTCTGAATATTTTGGAAAAGATGGAAATGGCCTTGCAGAAACAGTCTGTTTATAGCCGGATCAGATTTAAATTATCAGAACGTTTGGATGCTGAAATTAAACTTATTGAGCTGGACGAAGAATACCTTGATGATTTCAGGGTATTAAATCTTCAATGGCTTAATAGTTACCTTGAGGTTACTGATTATGACCGGAAAATCCTGGACGATCCTATCGGGGAGATTATTAGCAAGGGAGGTAAGGTATTTCTCCTGGTGCATAAGAATAATGTTGCAGGATGCTTTGCACTTTCACCGGTTGGAGATAATGCCACCGAGCTTCATAAGTTTGTTATTAGCCGCGAATACCGCGGATGGGGTCTTGGATATAAAATGCTGGATAAAGCAATAAAAATTTCCCTGAATTCGGGAGCTCAAGCCATTTACCTTTTTACACATGAAAAATTAAAAGCCGCTTCTGCATTATATAAGAAATACGGCTTCAGAGAAAGAGAGCCTTTACCGGGTATCAATGACGCTACAGGCCGTTTTTCTGTATTCATGGAGTATCTTCCTGAATCCCGGGAATGAGCTATCCCCCAATTATATATGCCTGAAATGATATACTTATCTTTATTTGTGGATCAAAACCATAGGTTCCTTCCTTGATGAAATCTTCGAGATTAATGGTTGCGGTGCCGTTGAAATAGTGAAAATCATTTCCCGTTCCGGTATAATTCTTTACTATAAAATCAAAAATTGCCGGGAAGGTTTTTCCCTGGTTTATTATATTGAGCTCTATCTGGTATTGCTGATCCGTGTTTTTATCATAGAGAATCTTGTTTATAGGGAAAAAACCTTCGATTCTGAAATAATCCCTGACCTTTTCTGTCCTTTCCAGCGTACTGTCAGGTATGAGACGTATATTTTGCATGTCTATTGCCGCGATGAATTCACCGGTTTCATAATTCAACTCAACCATATACTGTTTGGTTGACCTTTGCTCGGTTACACCCGACTTCACCCCGTAAACATCAAACCTCTGGTTTTTTATCTGGATTTGTTTTTGACCATGGATGCCTAAAGGCACTATGACTATACTTAAAATAATGATAGCAAGTGTTTTCATTATAATGGAATTTATTGTTAAAAATATGCATTTTTTTTGTTCAGTTCAAGGTTTGTGATTCATTCAGGCACATTTGTCAGATTCTTTTTACAAACTTTTATAAGGGTAAATTGTTAATAATAATCAGGAAATCACGGATATAAGCATTAAGTTATTGTAGTTTTAATAAATAGCAAGAATAGAATTCTATGACAAAAATAATCCCCGAAAATGAAAGATATTTCACCGATCATGGCTGGTTGAAATCGTACTGGTTATTTTCCTTTTCCGATTATTATGATCCGGGCAATATCCATCATGGTTCGCTTAGGGTTTTTAATGACGATTATGTAGATCCTCATTCAGGTTTTGCGACCCACCCGCACCGGGAGATGGAGATAATAACAATGGTCCTGGAAGGCGCCATAACCCACAAAGACAGTATGGGTAATGAGACAGTGATCCGTGCCGGAGAGGTGCAAAGCATGTCGGCCGGGACAGGTATTACACATTCGGAACACAACAGGGAAAATGAGGTATTGCACCTTTATCAGATATGGATATTCCCAGAGAAACAGGGTTTAAAACCATCATATGATCAAAAAGCATTTGATCCCTCTCTTTGGAGAAACAGCTTATACCCTGTCGCTTCAGGCCAGGGCAAAGAGGAGGCGGTGAGAATTAACGCCGATGCGACCATTTATAGATGTATTCTGGACAAAGGTAATATCCTGAAGCAGGATATTTCTGAAAACAGGCATATTCTCATTTATATCACCGAAGGAGAACTTGAGGTAAATGGACATACCGCCAAAGAAAATGATCAGATCAGGTTATCGGGAGAAACAGGTTTGAAGATCAAATCAAATCGGGAAGCTGATTTTGTATTAGTAGATGTATCTTAATTATATTGTTTTACGGTTATCAGAAATTCTTTGCAGCCAACAACCAGGTAAACTATCAGTATTGGAATAACGGATCCGGATGGGAATGAGATTGAGCTTCGGGAAATGGCAAGATTATTAAAACAAAAGTTTTCTCAGTACGCTAAACACTTCTTTTTCAGTAGGATAATCCCTGTTTCCCAGGAAGACTTCCGTGAAGTTTTCGGCGATTTCCTGCCCCTTTGTCCGGAAGATCATTTTTGATAGTTTGGGTTGATTATATAAAATACCAGCTAATCGTGTTGCAATTTTTAATTGTGGTAGAATTTTTAAACCAAGTTTATTCAAGTAAACTTTTTCAGACAGTCTTGGATCCAATCCGGATTCAATAATGGCTTCCGCTGCCATCCATCCGCTTTGAAGAGCATTGGATAAGCCTTCACCGACTACCGGATCCGCCAGGCCCATTGCATCGCCGGTTTTCAGAATACCTTGCACGGATATACTGTTAGCCCATGCCTGGTAAGGAATTGTATGTCCTTTGACAATAGTGGGTTTAACCTGATCAAGTTTGAGAAGCCGCAAATAATCGCCAAGAAGCCTGTTAAGGTTTGTCCTGGATTTTTTATTCACCACCAGACCAACGGAATAGGACGTTTTTTTTGGGAAAACCCATCCATAGCCACCCTTGTTCATATCCAGGTCAAAGCGGGCAAAGGGGAATAATTCATTGTCACTCATAGGGATTTCCGCTTCCAGGGCCGGCATCATCTCACGATAATTATGGAATCCGGTAATCAGCTGTTTATCTGCATCGGATTCAAAGAGTATCTTCCCAAGTGCACCGCTGGCAAGAACAACGACAGGAGCACAAAAAACCCCGCCGGTAGTGGTTATGAGGAAATCAATGTCTTTTTTTATACTCAGGACTTTGGTATTATCAACAAGTTCCGCTCCCTGGTTGACTGCCTGCATCGTTAGCCAATAGTCAAATTGTTCCCTCATGACCATCGTGATAATAGGCACATTCCGTTTGACTTCAAACATCAAGTTGTTTGCATGTATCCGAAACCCGGCCTGAAACGATTCACTTTCAATTATAGAGTCAGGTATTTCAAGCCCGGCGCTTTCCTTGAGCCAATTCCTTGTTCGATAAACCAACCCTCCTCCGCATGCTTTATATCTTGGTAATGTTTCTTTCTCCAGGATTAAGGTTTTTATACCTTTTCCTGCAAGGTTCATGGCAGCAAGGCTACCTGAAGGCCCCGCACCGATAATAGCAACATCAAACCTGTTTGGTAATAAGCGAGATATCATAACGGTTTGCGTGTATGTGCAGTAGCGGATTAGAAGCACTTTCCTGTCCGTTTAGCACAAATTTTCTTAGAAGCACAGACTTTCGATTTACCATTTCACCCACTATTGCCACATACACTCTGTTACAAGCTGGCCTTCTGTCCTCCGTCATTATCAAGCCCTGTCCAGTATAGGTTTTCGCTGTTTCTCTCCAACTACGTTTGTGTCGGTTGTGGGTGGCGAAAAAATAAAACACCGAAGGGAGGGAAGAAAAAATGAATTTCTTTTTGGGTTGGCGAAAAGCACACTCTTTTGCAAGCTTTGGTCTGTGCCTGGGTTTGTGCGGCTTGCAAATGTGTGTGCTTTTGTGCGTAGGCTTCTCATGCTAATAATTTCTCTAATTTCATTTTCCACTTTTCCCAGTCTTTCATTTCCTTAGTCTGTAAATCTATAAATTTCTGTGTATGGTCGTGATGTATTAAGTGACAAAGTTCATGTATAATCACATATTCAATACAGCCTTTTGGTGCTTTGATCAATTCAGGATTTAAGATGATTTTTCCTTTCGGAGTGCAGCTTCCCCAACGTGTCGGCATGTCACGTAAAACAATAGAACTAGGTTCAACTTTATGCTTTTTGAATTTGTCGATGAGTAGTGCTGCGATTGCATGAAACTTTGCCCTTGCATGTTGCAAGTACCAGTCATGCAATAAATCTTTAGCTCTTGATTTTTCGCTTGCAGTAACTACAATGAATTTCCCTTTTAATTTTACCGATTCTTCTTTATCAATTTGGATTTGTAAACGGTATTGCCTGCCTAAATATAAATGGGTCTCACCGCTAATGTATTTTCGTTTTGGTGTCTTTGGTTGAAAGGAAAGAAAGAAGCTTTGTTGTTTAATTATCCAAGGTGCTTTTTTCCTGATTTTTTCTTTTACTTTTTCAATAGTTATATCAGCCGGTGCTTTTACCAGCACCCCCATTTCAGGTGTCACAGTAATGCCAAGCGATTTCCTGTCTGAATATTCCAAACGAAAATCTATTGTTCTACTTCCAAATTGTATAGCTTCTGTCATCACTTGTAACGGATTTTAGCTACTTCAATACAATCTTCTGCAATCTTATCCATGTCTTTAAATGATAGGTCTAAACTGTATTTGTCTCTTACTTCATCAATGAGATAGTCGCCAATTTCAATCAGCAATTTTCCGGTGATGTTCGTTTTGTATTGCCAGTCGATAATGGGTTTCCCATTGTCTAAAACAGAATCTTGAATCAAGTCGTCAATTTGCAAAGCGGTTTGTGTTGCGACTTCTTTACGAACAATATTGTCTTGAATTTTCTCAGACAATGCCTCAACTGTCAAACCATAAAAGGCTTTGGCAACATCTCTGTCCTTCAATTGCTCTGGAATATCGTTGTCGGTATGAGCCAAAACATTGTTCATGATGTCTTGAACTCTGATCAGGTATTGGGCCTCACTGATTCGTTTTGCTTCATAGTCTGCAATGGTTTCTCTTAGCATTTGCGAAAACTTTTTATAGAAAGCAGGATCTTCATCCATTTTTTCCGTGATGTGCTTCGCTGTTCTGCTGGCAATCTTGTCCGCTTTTGCTGCTTTACCTGTTGTGTTTTCTACTTCCTGTTGAAATTTGTCTTTATCAAAGATGTTAACCAGTTCTGTGATGGTTTCAATTTTCTCTGTTGTAATGTGTGTGTCAATCAGTTTTTGAATTTGCCCTTCAAATTGTTTGTAGTCAATTTCATCACTGTAGCGTTCAACAACAGCCAAACGCAACTTAAGGAACATGGTCAAATCTTCTTTGTAGCGATTGATTACTTTTTCTTCTACTTCCTTATGAAATTGAATAGAGGATAATGCCAGTTTCAAACCCTTGGCAAAGGCTGCGAGTTTATCGTAAAACAAAACTCGTATCGCTTCATCTTTCAATAATTGTT
Source organism: Bacteroidota bacterium (assembly GCA_018831055.1). Taxonomy (NCBI): domain Bacteria; kingdom Pseudomonadati; phylum Bacteroidota; species Bacteroidota bacterium. The sequence goes on along the minus strand of JAHJRE010000098.1, from coordinate 3,005 downwards.
GATATGCTTCTGCATCTCGCTTATTGGCAATGGTTTTGAAAATATCCCAAAGATCGGAATGCTTTTGCGGCAGCTTTTTGATTTCATCCGAAATGTTGGCTAGTGTTCCTGCCAAGTCTTCATCGTCAAAATCTTCAAAAGACGAATACATTTGCAATGCATCGTCCAGATTATCAATAACGCCATAGTAGTCAATGATGTATCCAAATTCCTTGTCTGGATAAATACGATTTACTCTTGCAATGGCTTGTAGAAGCTTATGGCTTTGAAGATTTCTGGTTAAATAAAGTACCGTGTTTTTAGGTTCGTCAAAACCTGTAAGTAGCTTGTCAACCACGATGATAATTTCAGGGTCTTTCTGATTTTTGAATCGACTAATAATGTTCTTCTCATAGCTTTTAGAATTGCCATGTTCATCCATCATCCTTTTCCAAAACTGATTTTCTTTCTCTGTTGATTTTTCATAGGCACTTTCTTCGCCTTCTCTTTCGTCAATTGAAGAGATTAGAACTTCGCTGCTTACAATACCAATTTCATCTAAGTACTCCTTATATTTAATGGCATTTACTTTTTTATCGCAAACCAACTGACCTTTAAATGGCGTTTTGCCTTGCCAGTTGTCACGGAAATGATAGCTGATGTCCCATGCTATCATCCTCATTTTTTGTTCGGCAGAGTTTAAGTGGTCGTATCGAGCAAACTTCTTTTTGATGTCGGCTCTTTGGTATTCAGTTAAAGGTTCTGAAACCATCCCGAAAAATGTGTCAATCTGACTCGCGTTAACGTCCTGCAAAGCCAATCTGCCTTCGTACAGCAATGGAACAACTGCTTTGTCATTCACTGCCTGGTCAACAGTATAAGCATCAATTACACCACCAAATTTTGCAGCGGTGCTTTTATCTTTCTTGAAAAGCGGTGTTCCGGTCATGGCAATGAAACATGCATTTGGCAATGTTTTCTGCATGTCTACATTGAAAGTTCCGTGTTGTGTGCGGTGACCTTCATCCACCAGAACAAAGATGTCGTGGCTTTCTAAGGGTTGATTGATTTTCTTTACTGCTGCCACAAATTTGTTGATGATGGTTGTCACTACTGCATCGCTTTTGCTTTCCAGTAATTCTACCAAACGTTGTCCAGTAGTGGCGTTTTCTACAAACTTGCCACACTTTCTGAACGTGCTCGTAATTTGGTTATCTAAATCGGTTCTGTCTGTTACCAATACAATTTTCGGATTCCGAATACTTGGTTCCATGGCAATGGCTTGAGCCAACATCACCATGGTCAAAGACTTTCCACTTCCTTGTGTATGCCAGATTACGCCTCCTTTTCGTTTACCATTCTCCACATTTCTGATGCGTTGCATGGATTTTTTAATGGCGAAAAACTGCTGATAACGGGCCACTTTCTTTTCTCCATTGTCAAACAAAACATAATTAAATATGATATCCATCAATCGTTCCGGGCGACACAAGCCGAATAAATAATTGTCTTGTTCGGTTGGCAGAATTTCCTCTTGTTCCAAAGCATCAAAGTATTGACGTACGTATTTGAATCGGTCTGAAAACAATTGTTCTTTTATTGAAACTGGCAGTGGTTTGTTTTTGAGTTCTTGTAGCTTGCCTTTGAAGTTTTTCTCTTCTTCACTGGTGCTGAATTTTTCTTGCCATTTTGCCCAAAACTTTTCCGTAGTGGCGTTGGTAGCATAAGCGGCTTCTTGTGTGGCAATGCTCAAAGTAAGTTGCGAATACACATACAAACTGCGGATTCCATCTTCCTGTTGATTACGCAAATGCTGACTGATAGCCTGTTTCAACGGCTCTTTCATGTCAGGACGTTTACACTCGATGATGCAAAGCGGTATACCATTTACAAACAATACTAAATCAGGACGGTAATGCTCTTTGCTGGTGCTTCGCATTACGCTGAATTCTTCGGTGACATGAAACACATTGTTGCTGATGTTTTTCCAGTCAATGTATTGAAATGTAAAACTCTTTTTGTCGCCATCTACACTTTGCTCCAATGCCTGACCCAAGGTGAGCAGGTTGTATGCTTTTTCACTGGCTGCAATATAGCCTTCGTTCATGGGAAGGTTCTTTAAAGCCAAAATCCCCCGCTCAATATTCTCATCTGTAAAAATGCTGGTTTTGGTAGCACTTACCCTTATGCTATTGATTTCCTTCAGTTGTTTCCGCAACACATCTTCCAGCAGCACATTGGTGGTTTTACCACCTCTTTGTCTGTCTGCTTCTGCGGGACTTAAATAGGTATAACCCAAATTCACCAGCATCTGCAATGCCGGAATCTGGCTGATATGGTCTTCTTTAAAACTTGGTGTTTCCATTACTTTGTTATTTCGTTTGTGTCATGTATAGAAAAGTGCGGTTTTCTATACATGTTGCCCTGCTCATGTGTAGTTTTTGCCGATTTTCTTTACATGAGTCAGTTTTTTTGCTGATATTTTGCCATCTTTTCATTTTGTAGCATCTCTACTCAAATAATTTACTCTATACATGTTTTCGAAACATGTATAGAAAAAGCCGTTTTTCTATACATGTTTTATTTGATTCACGTTTGACAATAGATTGTACAAGTCGGTATTGATGTAATAATTATCCCTGCCCAGCTTCACCTTTTGCACAATGCCAATCTGGTCGAGTTCGTCCAGATACTTGGTGGCGGTTAGGCGGCTTACCTCCAAATCGGTCATGATAAAATCAATTTTCGTGTAAGGGTGCTTGAACAGGTTGTTGATTAAATCCTGACTGTAGAACTTGGTGTTCTCCCTGATTTTCTTCTTGTGCTTCAGCATCAGGTTTTTTATCCCTTCAATGATTTTAATGGTTTGTAGAGAAGTCAGCTCAACACCATCAAGCATGTACAGCACCCATTCCTCCCAGGCATTTTCGGTTCTCACTTTTTGCAGCAAGCGGTAATAGTCGCCTTTGTTTTGATTGATGTAGCGGCTCAAATACAGGATGGGCAAATTCAATAGACCTTCTTTT
>JAHJRE010000097.1 GCA_018831055.1 Bacteroidota bacterium | reverse complement strand
CTGGAAGACGAGTAAAAATAAGAGAAGGAACCATCGAGTCACTCAGTCACTTGATCCCTAAGTCACTCATTATCATAGTGACTGAGTGACTGGAAGACGAGTAAAAACAAGAGAAGGAACCATCGAGTCACTCAGTCACTTGATCCCTAAGTCACTCAGTCACTCGATCATCCCCAAGCCGCTGGGTTCTTCGATCTTAAATAAAAAAACCCGACGTCAGCCGGGTTTTTTGCCGTAGCCCCGACAGGAATCGAACCTGTATCTAAGGTTTAGGAAACCTCCATTCTATCCATTGAACTACGGGGCCGGGAAATAATGAACAGTGAACAATGAATAATGAACAATTGCCTGCCCCGAGCGTAGCCGAGGGGAGCGTTGCCGAGGGGAGGGGAACAATGCACTGTTCTTATTTTCGGGGGGCAAAGATAGAGATAAATGCTGAATTTAAAAAGCATTACTTTTGCCTGGAAATGATAAAATTTATGCTTCCGGTGTGATTGTATTGCCGGTTTGGAGGGTTAAAAATGGATGCTTCCGGGAAAATAATTTATAAGGATCTTGGTCTGATCGATTACAAGGAGGCCTGGGATTACCAGGAGGTTTTGTTTGACAGCCGGGTACAGGCTAAGATCGGGAAAGGCGCAGGCGAGAAGCCCTTGATTGCTTCATTGGATAACCTGCTGCTTTTTTGCGAACACCCGCATGTCATCACCCTGGGGAAAAGTGGTTCCATGGAAAACCTGCTGATGGATGATAAATTCCTGAAGCAAAGGGGTGTGGATTTTTACCGTATCAACCGCGGAGGCGACATCACCTATCACGGGCCCGGACAGATCGTGGGATATCCCGTGTTTGACCTGGAGCAGTTCGGGATCGGTGTGAAAAAGTATATTGAATTGCTTGAGGAGGCGGTGATTAAAACTCTTGCTCTTTTCGGTATGGATTCAGGAAGGCTTGAGGGTGCGACCGGTGTCTGGCTGGAGCCCGCGAACCCCGGCAGAGCCAGGAAGATCTGTGCCATCGGGGTCCGCTCCAGCAGGCATATTACCATGCATGGCTTTGCCTTTAATGTAAATACCGACATTTCGTATTACAACCTGATCCATCCCTGCGGTTTTACCGATAAGGGTGTGACTTCCATGGAAAAGGAACTGGGCACGAAACAGGATATGAACAGGGTAAAGGAGGTCTTACGGGATGTTATCGTTGATTTCTTCGAAAACCTTTCACCATAAAATATATCCATCCCACCAAAACCAACAGCAGTGTTATCAGAGAGACATACAGAGCAGTGATCACTTCTCCGGGATGGTAACGGAAGGTAACTTCGTGGGTGCCCCCGGGGACAAGCACGGTCATCAGTGCAAAATTGGAGGTCATCAGGGACGCTTCCTTTCCGTCGATCTCTGCTTGCCAACCCGGATAATTATTATTGAGGTAGGTAAGATAAGCAGGGTTTCCGGTGCGTGTTTCAACCACAAATTCGTTGGGCCCGAATGACTTGTAAATAACCGTATCGCCGGGATTATACTCCGTAAGTATCTGATTCTGGGTGTCACTTTCCAGGAAAAGTACATCCTGCGGGATGTTTCCTTTTTTCTCCAGTATAATAGCTGAATCCTGTGGCAGGGTCTTATAAGCCAGGAAAACCGGAGGATGGGAAATACTCTGTTCAAACAACAGGGGCATACTATCGGCAAGGTATTCGAACCCTTTCAAATGCAAAGGATTGTATCCGTCCCAGGCTATCTTTTTGTAAAAGATATGCAGGTTGCGCCAAAGCGGTGTGATGCTTTTTCCGCGGTCGGTATTGAGTTTTACGGGTTCAGTCCCGGGAACAGGGAATCCGGAGGGCAATCCCATGGTGACTTCTTTCATATCCCTCGAACTGACATTGTGCGCATAGGCCGTGTAGGATCCATTGAAACGGACACTTAAAACCATATCGATCATGGCGATCAGGATGAGCATCCTGAAAAGGCGTGGCGCTGATGGCATCCTGAAAACCAGTACAACAACTGCCAACATCAGAATGCTTTGAACCAGTCCCTGGAAAAGCACATATTGGGCGGATGTGTAATCTTTGGCACGTGTGAAAAGGTCCCTTGTGATGAATTCTGTCCAGTACAGATCATGTCTGAAATACAGGATCACCGTGGTAAGCAGGATACCGGTGAAAACCAGAACGGTTATGATTCGCAGGGTAATGATCCTGTTGTTTTCCGTTTCCAGCCATTTATGAAAAAAGGAGGAGGCTCCAACAATAAAGCCGGTGATCGCGAAGACCCTGAAAAGGCTGGGGAAGCGGAAGAAATCCATGAAAGGGATATGATTGTATGCGAACTCCCGCAGAGGAAGGGCGTCTCCCACAGCTATGCCCAGCATCAGAAATCCCCACAAAATGAACAGCCAGATGCGGAACGAATTCCTGGAAACAAGGGCTCCCAGAATACCCAGGATCATCAACAGTCCCATATAACCATTGGCCATCGACATATCGGTGCCGAAGATCCAGGTGCTGCTGACTGTGCCCATGGGAAAGAGAAAAGAGACAAAGCATCCCGGTGAGAAAGGGCCAAACAATGCCTGAATGAGCAAAACGCCGTCGCCCCGGGTCATCTCCCCGCCAAGAATATACCAGGAAACAATTACTACGGAGTTTATAAGTATTACCAGAATGAGTCCTGCAAAATTCAGGAATACATACCGGGCCAGCTTTTTGTAATCCTTAGCAATAAGCAACCTGACAACATAAAAGGTAAAAAGCACCAGCAGGAAATACAGTGAGATAACGATAAATGCGGGGTAGCCCCCTGTCATGAACATCAGGCTGATAAGGACCAGGATGAGGACATACCTGAATTCCAGTGTATCGGAAAGACGGATGAAGCTTGCAAAAAGGAAGGGAATCCAGGCTGCGCTGATGATCCACATGAAATGCTGGGCATTTCCTACGAAGAAACCCCCAAGCATGTAGGATACGCCGGCCAGAAAAGCTACATCGCTTCGCATCCCCAGCGACCGGATCAGCCAGGCCATTCCTGCACCGGCAAGGAAAATATGCAGGATGAAATCGATGGAGACACTATAGATATCATAACCAAAAATGTAACCGATGATCCACACTACCGGGTACCAGGCCGAGCTTTGCGGGTCGGCATGTATGGGGGAACCCAGCAACTGGTAAGGATTCCATAATGGCAAATGACCATTGTGCAGACATTCCCCAATGAAATATTTCCATGGATAGGCCTGGTCGAGCAGGTCGTATTTCAACGGATTTTCCAGGAAGGCAACCGACATGAAAGCCAGGATTGCTGTGAGAAGCAGCAGTAAGTGGGTCAGAAGCGGACTGGAAAAGACATTGTTCCGGGCCATAAATACGCTTTACAAAATCAAAAATACTAAAATATGATTGAGTTTGGTGAAATAATTAAAGGTTGCAGGCTGCAGGTTGCATGTTTCAGGTAGTAAGAGTTAGAGGAGGGGGTGAAGAGTGTGGAGTGGTTGAAAGTTTCAGGTAGCAAGAGTAAAGAGTAGGGGGTACAGAGTGTGGAACGTTTGCAGCCTGCAGCCTGTAACCTGCAGCTTGCAACCTGCAACCTTTGGCCAACCCTTACAAACATTAAATTCTGCGTTTCATTCCATCACGCTCTGTAAAACCGTCAGGGATTTGACATCCTGCATGGAGGGCAGGTGCAGTTTGTAATATATTAGCAGTTTTTCCAGGAGAATGGATCGCATGGCCTTTGAGATGGCGGTTTTGTGATATGTGGAAATATCCGATTGCAATAGTTTGAAGAGGTGATCGCTTTCCGGGAATTCAAGGTAATAGGGATGAAGCGGTAATAAAGGGGTGAAGCGGCCTTCTTCCAGGTCGAAATAGGCTGGCCGGACTGCTATGTCGGTATTAGGGAAGAATCCGGTAAACTTTGTCAGATGCACCAGGAAGAACAGATGAAAATTTACGAATCCTTCATCCTGTTGGTCGAAAAAGCTCATGGAATCAAAGATGTAGCGAAAAAGCTCCCTGTTGGTCTCCTCTTCACGGATGGTCTTGAACAGGATCTCGTTCAGAAAGAGGATGATGGTGCTTTTTCTGATATCCCTTGGAATATTCTGATAAGGAAAGGCTTGTGTGGCTTCTTTGATATAGTGCAGGTCAGTCTTTTCACGCACGGTAATGACCAGGTCTAACAGCGAGAGGTTTTGAAAAAGACTGAGTGGTACGGCTGATTTTTTGCTGCGGGCACCTCTCAGTATGAAACTGAGTAATCCGCGTTCTTCGGTATATATCCTTACTATTTTATCGTTCTCGCCGTACTTAAATTGATGGAATACTATTCCTCTGGTTTTCAGAAGCATCCTTTAGGTTGATATCAATTCAGGAAAACGATTTTGCTGACCATACGTTCTTCACCGGTTTCATCGCTGACAAATATCAGGTAAACACCGGATGCGGCTCTTCTCCCGTTGAAATCGGTTCCATACCAAACGGCTTGTCCGCCTTCCGAGCGGGTTTCGTAGATCAGGTTGCCGGAGATATCGGTTATTTTTACAATGGAATTGGTAATAAGTCCTTTAATACCAATGGCTCCGGAATAGCCTGGTGGTACCGGGTTGGGGTAGGCGTAAATATCGTCGTAGCTTTCAACCCCTTCGGTTGCCGTACCTTTGAAAGCGATCAGTCCGCGCGAAGTTCCGATAAAGACCTCCCCGGTATTGGGATCAATGGAGATATCGGTGATCTGGTTGGAAAACAGGGGACTGTTATCTTCGGTAAAGTGGTAAATCTGCTCCGTACCATCTTCCGACAGGAGGAAGACACCTGCGCGGTCGGTACCGATCCATTTGCGGTTGGCCCCATCGACTTCGATAGCGGTGACCACCTCAGATTCGAGCAGGTACTGTACATAGCCGTCGAAGTTTACCAGGATGCGTTCAGCGTCGAAATTGGATCCGGAGAAAATCCTTGATGGATCATAGAAGACGGCCACGCCTTCATCGGTACCGATCCATACTTCACCATCCTTATCTTCAGCAATGCTAAAAACATTGCTCCCAGGGATGTTACCGTTCCCCTCTCCTGCTTTCATGCCTTTTACCTGGTTTCCTGGCTGGTTTTGTTCGTTGAAAACATACAGATAATTTTCATTATTCTGATAATGCCTTGCAAGTATCCACTTTTGGTTATAGCTGTCGGCAATCAGGGTACCCACATCCTTTCCGCTGGCGATGGAGCCGAGGTCGTAGGATTGCCAGGTTCCGTCGGGTTTGCGTTTTGAGACTATTCTTTCGGCTCCCGAGTTGCTGGCCCAGAGGTTTCCGTTGTCGTCGAAATCAAGGCCACCCACTTTCACATTTTGTCCGCCTTCGATCACATTGGCTTCGAGGGAGCTGTTATCTTTGCCATAATTGGCCTTAAACTGCCCGTTCAGGAATTCCAGGATGCCTCTTGTCCAGGAACCGGCAAAAACCTGTGAAGGGTTTCCGGGGTTGACAGCTACCACGACCATATCACGGAGACTGTCCAGGGCCGGTGTATTCCAGGGATCGAATACATTCCAGTTTTCTTCAATAAAGGAATATACTTTAGCAGTCTGGTAAGTATTTCCCCAGGATCCGTTGATACCTCCCGGGACCATCCAAAGGCTGCTTCCAGAGGCAGAAATGTCATAAATACTGGTGGTTGTAGGCCCGGCCGGCTTGATGAAGAATGAATTAAATCCCTGAGACCATGATTTGACAAGCCCGTTGGCCCGGTCGGCAATCCAGTAATTTCCTGAATTATCTGCGATGGCATCGTTGGGTTGAGGCGTCGTACCGTAGAAGTTCCAGATTTTCAGGGTTTCAGAGTATTGGGCATTAAGGATAGAAACGTAGTAATCGTAAGAAATCACAAGCTCACCGCAGCAAACACGAAGACTGTTGATCCCGCTGTAATCAATGGTGCTCAAACGCTGCCATGAGCTACCGTTATAGTAATAAAGAGTATCCTTGTTGGAGGAAGAAGTGTTGTTGCGGTTGGCTATGATATTACCATTGTATTCGGTGATCAGGTTAAATCCTGCAGATGGCAGAAAATCCATGAATCTGTGCCATATGGCGAAATTTGCCAGGTTAGGACTGTTAACGGGGGCATGATAGATACCCGTTTCTGTCGCGGCAAAAAAAGCCGTATCGTTGTAAGTCAATTCAAGGATATCAAGTTGAGTGCCTCCGGGACCGATATAATAGGTATCGTGGATCTCCTCTTTTACCACATCAAGGACAACAATCCCGAATCCGCAGGATAAATAGGCATAATCATCTTTCAGCGTGATGCTGTTGAGAATTTTATTCCCAAGGATCTGTTTGCGCTTGATATCAGGGATATTGATCACTGTCCCTGACTTGATGATATCAATATTGGTATTGGAATAACCAACCACCAGTGCCTGTAATTCTTTGCTGTATTTGATGTCGCTGATCCCGACATCCGATAAACCGTTGATCTTCGTCAGCCGGCTGATGCTGTTTTCCGATTTGCTGAATATGATGATCCCGTTGGCGGTGGCGCAGTATATGATATCGCCGGCTTCAGCTACGGCAATGGTATAACTCCAGGGAAGATGGTCTCTCCATTCACCGATTGGTGTTTGCTGTGCAAAAGCAATATCCTGGAAAAGAAAAGAAGCTATTACTGCGGTAAGAATAAAAAATCTCTTCATAAAAATCGTTCTAAGGACCGTAAAATTACCAAATTGTTGAATGTATGGGTCTCGAAAAAACCTTTCCTGGTATTTTATTAACCTCCAAGCTTGTAAAAGGTTTATTCATTAACTAAAAAAATCATTTATTATTGTTTTTTGCGTGTCATGGCACTTTCCGGGATTATTTGAGTCATGACCGCCTCCTATCCTGAAGGATCATTACCTTTGTATTTTCACTGATCCACTATGCAGGAGTTATATACATTTTCAGACCGTTTATATCGCTCGAGGGTTGTACAGATAGGAAAGTTATTCCTGGGAGGAGATCATCCTGTGAGGGTACAGTCGATGACCAATACCCCGACGCTGGATACCGCTGCAACGGTTGACCAATGCCTCAGGCTTGCGGAGGCCGGTTCGGAGATGATCCGGATCACTGCCCCTGGGGTAAGGGAGGCAAGGCATCTGGAAGTCATCAAAAACCAACTGATATCACGGAATATTGATATACCGCTAATTGCCGACATTCATTTCCAGCCTGCTGCCGCGGAGGTGGCTGCGACGATAGTGGAGAAGGTCAGGATCAATCCAGGTAATTACACCGGTAAAACCGCCGGGATCGGGTCGGAGGCTGCATACGACGATGAACTTAAACGTGTCAGGGAAAGAATGTTTCCCTTGCTGGAGATATGCCGGAAGCACAGAACGGTGATCCGTATCGGGACGAACCATGGTTCTCTTTCGGAGAGGATCATTCAGCGTTATGGCAATACTCCCGAAGGCATGGTGGAGTCGGCACTGGAGTTTGCCAGGATATGCCGGGAATTGTATTTCCAGGATCTTGTTCTTTCGATGAAAGCCAGCGACGTAAGAGTTATGATTTATGCCACACGTTTGCTGGTTCAGAGAATGAAAGAAGAGAATATGGATTATCCTTTGCACCTTGGAGTAACCGAAGCCGGCGATGCCTGGGACGGCAGGATACGATCGGCTGCGGGTATTGGCGCTTTGCTGGCCGACGGCATCGGGGATACCATACGGGTATCGCTTACGGAAGCTCCGGAAAAAGAGATCCCCGTTGCTCTGAAAATTATAGATCCAATTACAGGTATCAGACAAATGAAAGTTGCTACAAGGGGGCAGGTTACAGGGTTCAGGCACTCCGGGTTAATTCATAACGGATATTCCGGGGTACCAATGGTTGTAGGAAAGGGAATGGCAGCTTCCGGTGAAACATCTGCCCCGGATATTTTGGATGCAGATAACAATACGCTGATTTATAATGGAAAGTCATACAGGATAAAACGGTTAAAGGATTTAGAAGACGAAGTGACAAAAGATGATATAACTTTTGTTTCTTTTGATGCTGGAGAGCTTGAGGCCTTTTTACCGGAAGGAAAGACGTTTTCCGGGAATGCCATTCTGATAGCCCGGGCGCAGGGTGAAAATGCCCGGAGGCAGTTTGGTTTGATACAAAAACAATTGACTAAACATTCCATTCCGAACATGGTCATCCTGAAGTATTCCTGCCAGGAACCGGATAATGATACATGTCATTATCTTGCAAGCGCTGTTATGGCTGCCAGTCTGGCGGATGGCTTCGGAAACGGGTTATGGCTTGATCTTCCGGTCCGGTTTGATCCTGCAAAAGCTTCGGATACGGCATTTTCCCTGTTACAATTCCTGCATCTGAGAATTACCAAAACCGAATTTATTGCCTGTCCATCCTGTGGCCGGACTATGTTCGACATTGAAAGCGTTTTAAAGCAGGTGAAGGAAAAAACGCGGCATTTGACCGGGCTGAAGATCGCGGTGATGGGTTGCATAGTAAACGGCCCGGGTGAAATGGCCGATGCGGATTATGGATATGTAGGTGCAGGCAAAGGCATGGTCAACCTGTATTATCGCAGGGAGGTTGTCAAACGTGGTATTCCTGAGGAAAAAGCCCTGGAAGAATTGATTTTACTCATCAAAGATAAGGGTGACTGGAAATGATGATCATTCGGCGAGGAATTTTTTCCCCACTATTACCGTAACACTGCGTGGCAGGATGCTGAAGGTGAAGGGGCCTGAACCCAGGCTTTCCCCGTCGGCTTCCAGGAGAAGCTTACGTTTTCCCATTGCTCTGACTTCTATCTCTTTCCCGCGGAATATCCTGGCAAGGGATAAATGTGTGAAGTTTCCAGAATACAAGCGGTAGACATTGGTCAAAACACGAAGTTTGGAAATTGCCCTGAAAACGGTCACATCAAAGATCCCATCGTCGGGTATGGCCATTGGGGCTTGTTTCATGCCTCCCCCGTTATAACGGCATATGCCGATGTTCATGCTGAACATCCTGTCGTTGTAAACATTTTCACCATCAATGCTTATTTGTACAGGCACATGGTGGTAGCGGAATAATCCTGTGATGAGGTTATAGAGGTATGCAAAGGTCCCTCCCCTGCCTTTGTCCTTCATCATATTGGTTTTCAGTGCAACCAGGGCATCAAAACCTAATCCTGCCATATTCAGGAAATACCGGGTTACGTTCTCTCCGTTTTCTGCCGTATACCTGACCATTCCGGCATCCTGGACAAACTTTCTCTCTTTACGTATGGCTTTAACGGCCTTGTCGTAGGATGAGGGTATCCGGTACATCCTGCCCCAGTCGTTACCGGTGCCGACCATAATCATACCCAGCATGATCTCATTGGCCGGAAAACGCTGTTGCCGGAATATCCCGTTGATAACCTCATTGAGAGTGCCATCGCCGCCTACTACCAGGATTTTCTGAAAGCCCCTGTTGACGTATTCTTCTGTAATATGAACTGCATGATTGCGGTGTTCTGTCATTACAGCATGAAAAAGAATATTTTGTGATTCCAGGATGCGGGATATTTCAGGCCAGTCTTTGCCACATTTACGGTTACCCGCATTGGGATTGACAACAACCAGCCATTGTCCGTAGGTATCATTCATGTTTCCCTTTATTTCTTTTGTTTCCCGGAAGTTTCCGATAGCAAAGGGTTTTGCCTGCCAAACAGGAGCAAGGCACTGAAGAATGCAAAAATTGTGACTCCCACCTGAGTCTCAATGGTATCTTCCGTCAGCATGGAAAAAATAATGATGATGAAAAAAACCGAATAGAGATAATCTTTGAAATATCTGGTTTTATAAGCTGGATATATGAGAGCAAAGATGAACCATGCGAAACCGATAAAGCCGAATCCAACCCAGAT
>JAHJRE010000096.1 GCA_018831055.1 Bacteroidota bacterium | reverse complement strand
CCTGCAACCTGCAACCTGCACCCTGTACCCTGCACCCTGCACCCTGCACCCTGCACCCAGCAACTTGCTCTGATTACCCTGATTTTTATTCAAAGAAATGCTTCTTCAGAAACTCCTGAAATTTTTCCTTATAGTTATCTGACACGGGAATATATTCTTTGCCAAAAACGATGCGGTTCCTTTCGATGGTTTTTATCTTTGAGAGGTTTACAATAAAAGAACGGTGGACCCGCATGAATTCATTCTGTGGAAGCAATTCTTCCATGGCCTTCATGCTTTTAATCGTCATTACCGGCTTTTCTTTGTCCTGCAACCATATTTTTGCGTAGTCTTTCAATCCTTCGATATAGAGTATATCCTCCAGTTCAATACGAACCAGTTTATAATCGGATTTAACGAAAATGCTCCGGGTTTCTTCCTGCACGTTCTTTTTCCCGGTAACCAGTCCAAACCATTCTTTAGCCCTGACGGCCGCGTTCAGGAACTCCTCATAGCTGAATGGTTTGAGCAGATAATCCAGCGCATCCACCTTAAATCCTTCCAGGGCATACTGTTCAAAGGCAGTGGTAAATATTACCTTTTGCTCCTTCCTGATGGCTCTGGATAGCTGTAATCCGCTCAGTTCCGGCATTTGTATATCGAGGAAAAGAAGGTCGATATCTTCCTGTTCCAGCAGGTTCAATGCTTCAAAGGCATTATTGCAACGTCCTTTGAGTTCCAGGAAAGGGGTTTTCCTGACATAAGACTCCAGCAGGTCGAGGGCCAGGGGTTCATCATCCACGATCACACAACGTATCTTCATGGCCTGATAATCAATTGTGAGACAAATTTTTCGCCAAGGTTTTCCTGGTTAAAGCTGTATTTCCCGGGATAGATCAATTCCAGCCTCTTTCTCAGGTTCTCCAGTCCTATCCCTGAACCGCTCTGATCCTTATTGTTTTTGGGATGATTGCTGTTTTCAACAACACATTCCACCTCTCCCTGTTGTCCGGTTTGAATTTTAATTCGTATACAGGATTCGTTCAGGGGGCTGATACCGTGTTTGAAAGCATTCTCGATCAGGGATATGAAAAGCAAAGGTGCAATTTGTATATCTTCCGGTGCATCTTCAATTTTTGTATCTATCCTGATATTATCCGGATAACGCAACGACATTAACTGGATGTAATTCCTGGTAAAACTAAGTTCTGATGACAAGGGTACCAGATCGTGGTCACTTTCGTAAAGCACATACCTGATAAGCTTACTGAGCTGGTGAATGGCTTTTTGAGCATCATCAGGGCGAATAGCGATCAGACTATAGATGTTATTGAGGGTATTAAAGAAAAAATGGGGGCTGAGCTGGTTTTTCAAATTACTTAACTCCGACTCCATCCTGGCCTTTTCCAACTCATGGCGGATTTTTTCCGCTTTGTACCATTGTCCCGTCATCCTTATGGCCACGCTCAGACCAGTGATCAGCACCATTGAAGCTGCGTTTCTGAACCAGAAAAGCTCTTTCGGCGGAGCATGCATTCCTTCCCCGGTTTTCAGTATCATAGGCATCATCAGTTCCTCCTGGATGAAATATGAAATCCCGGCTATTCCTGCAAAGAGCAACAGGTTAATTATGATGAAGCTCAGCACCTTTTTCCTGAATAAAAAGGCTTCAATCAGCAGGAAAAAATTAAGATAAAATGCCAGCACATTAAAGAGCATGGGAATAGCAAAATGGAGATAATTGGTCAGAGTCCGGCTGCGTTCATCTGTGCTGAACAACACCGGCAGGGTAAAGATTAGCAACCAGATCGCAACATGAATGGCAACAGAAATGTTTTTCCTTTGCTTATCCTGAATACCGGTACTCTTCATTTTTTTCATTATTCAAAGTTAGCGTTAATTATTCATATCTCAACGCCTCTATCGGATCGAGGGAAGCTGCTTTCCTGGCAGGATACCAGCCAAAGAATACCCCGATGACCGTACATACTGCGAAAGAAAGAAGGATGGAATATGTAGTTACCAGCACGGGCCATCCCAGGAAATTTTCGATCACAAAAGATAGTCCGAGTCCAATGAGAACACCGGCCAGTCCTCCGGTAAAACTTATCATCACAGACTCAAACAGGAATTGCAGCAGGATGTCTCTGTCACGACCACCGACCGACATACGCAAACCGATCTCCCTCGTCCTTTCGGTGACAGATACAAGCATGATGTTCATGATCCCGATACCTCCAACCAACAGGGATATTCCTGCAATAACCCCGAGCAGTATGGTGAGGATGTCGGTAATAGACCCAAAAACGTCGATAAGTTCCTGTTGCGATCTGACGTGAAAGTCATCTTCATCCCCCTCACCTACCCCATGTTGTTCTCTCAGGATGGTTTCCATTTCTGTTTTGGCTTCATCGGCAAGGTCTTCGCTGACGGCAGAAGCGTATATGCTGTTCAGGTGGGTGATGGCCATTATCCTTTTCTGAACGGTTGTATAGGGTGCAACGATGATGTCATCCTGATCCATTCCCATAGTATTTTCTCCCTTTTCAGCAAGCACCCCAATAACTTTAAAAGGGATGCTGTTAAATCTCACCGTTTTCCCAACCGGATCTTCCCCTTTGGTAAAAAGGTTTTCCACCACGGTTTGCCCGATAACACATACTTTGGCGGCGGTTTTGATATCCCGTTCGGTGAACATGGCTCCCTCTTCAACCTCGTATTTGCTGATTTCCACATATTCTATGCTTACCCCGCGGATACTTGCCGGCCAGTTATTTGAACCATAAACCACCTGTCCTCCGCCGGAAACCATAGGAGAAACCATGCTTAAATAAACTGCCTGATCGCGTAATGCTTCATAATCATCCATAGTCAAGGTTTCCGTTTCGGAAGAAGAAAGCCTTGCTCCCTGAAAGCTCTCTGTACCGGGCCTGACAAACAGCATATTGGAGCCCATGCCTGAAATCTCCTCCTGTATGCTTTCTTTGGATCCCTGGCCTATGGCCAGCATGGCAATAACAGAAGCCACGCCGATGATGATCCCCAGCATAGTCAGGAACGTCCTGAACTTGTTACTGAACAGTGCCTTTCCTGAAATTTTAAAAAGATTGATGATATTCATTGTTAGGAATTTTAAATTTAAAAATCTTCATTGTTATTTTCCGGGAGAGCGGCCAGGGCCTCCCGGGCAGATTTAATGTTTGCATTCCGGTTGTCTTTCAATATCCTTCCATCGCGAAGAATAACGCTTCTATTGCTGAATGCAGCAATATCGGGTTCATGTGTGACGAAAGCGATTGTTTTTCCCTGCCGGTTCAGTTCCTGGAATAAAGCCATGATCTCGTAGGAAGTCCTGGAATCCAGATTTCCTGTTGCTTCATCGGCCAGGATGATGACCGGATCGTTCACCAGGGCTCTGGCAATGGCAACGCGTTGCTGCTGACCACCGGAAAGCTGGGATGGAGTGTGATCCATCCTGTCGGCGAGCCCGACAGCTTTCAGTGTTTCCTGAGCCCTCCGGCGTCTTTCCTTCGCACTCACCTTTGGATTGTAAAGCAAGGGCAATTCCACA
Organism: Bacteroidota bacterium; assembly: GCA_018831055.1. Classification (NCBI taxonomy): domain Bacteria; kingdom Pseudomonadati; phylum Bacteroidota; species Bacteroidota bacterium. The sequence continues at coordinate 630 of JAHJRE010000096.1, read as the reverse complement.
TTCTCCAGGGCCGTTGTCCTGGGAAGCAAATTGTACGATTGAAAAACAAAACCGATCTTTTCATTACGCAGGCGGGCTCTTTCATTCTTGGTCATCTTTTTCACGGGTACGCCGTCAAGCAGGTATTCCCCATCGGATGGAGTATCCAGGCATCCGAGTATGTTCAGCAGGGTGGATTTACCTGATCCGCTTGCACCCATTATGGTAACAAACTCCCCGGGTTCCATGCCGAATGAAATACCCCTTAGTGCCCTCACGGTTTCGTTGCCGACAAGGAATTCTCTTTTAAGACTATCGATTTTTATGATACTGTTCATAGTTATTTCGTTTTAGAAGTACTACTACCTGGTCTCTTGGGCATAAAAGGGCTGGATACTGCTTTACTTTCGCTTTCTACCTGACTTGAAGCCTCCACCATTGCAACTACAACCTGTTCGTCAATACTGAGCCCGGAGGTCACTTCGTAGTTTACTCCGTCGTAGGCTCCTGTTTGAACAGATTTTTGAAGTATTTCACCATTGTTCAGCACATAAACTGTTTTGTGGCCGGCATCCTGTTTTAAAGCAAGATAATTTTTCGGTTCTTCCGTCAAATCCTTATTATAGATGGCCAACAACGCCGGATCGGGAT
>JAHJRE010000095.1 GCA_018831055.1 Bacteroidota bacterium | reverse complement strand
TTCCGTTAACGACAGATGTATCCACATAGTCGAAAATAAACTTGAAAGGTTTCATAAATCTTCTTTCCCGGAGTTTCTCAGTAACGTTATTCGCATCGAACTGGATTTTTGTGTACACCTCATACTGATAGGCATCAAATTCTTTTCTGTTATTGTTTTCCTTGTTGGCAATGATTTTTCTGAGAAGCACTTCGGCCGGGTTTTCCCCGGGAAGGATCACAACCTCTTTAAGCTGGACATTTTCAGACTTCAACTCAAAAACCACTTCCTGGAAAATATTTTTTGTGATTTTCCTGGTCTGGCTCCGGTATCCTATAAAAGAAGCAAACAACGAATCGGAAGCATCCCGTGTTTCAATGGAGAAAGTACCATCGAAGCTTGAAGTAGCACCGATGGGTTTATTTTTAAAATACACGTTGGCAAAAGGAATAGGTTCCTTGGTATCGGCATCGATCACTTTACCCAGGATCTTGGTAATCTGTGCTCCGGCATCCTGAGTAATTATAAAACCCAGGAATATCAATCCCAATAACCCGATCGTGCGTAGATGTTTCATGTATAACAGACAAATAATTTCAGGAAAAGTATATCCTGGAAAAGGAAGCAAATAATCATCATAATTCTTCCCAGAATTCCAGGGCCCTCCTTGTGTGAGGAATGACAATGGTTCCTCCAACAAGGTTGGCAACACCGAAGGTTTCCATGATTTCTTCTGTAGAGACTTTTAGCTCATGACAACGGATGAGGTGATATTTTATGCAATCATCGCACCGAAGCACCATGGAAGCAACCAGTCCGAGTAATTCCTTCGTTCTGGCATCGAGTGCCCCGTTTTCATACGCCAGGGTATCCACCCCGTAGATGCGTTTAATAACCTTATTATTAGGAGCTTCCAGGATTTTTTTATTCATTTTTTCCCGGTAGGCATTGAATTCGTTAAGGAGATTTCCCATCAAAGATCTGATTAAATAATACCTTCTTTAATAATATCGTGAAGATGGATAACGCCGACATATTCATCATTATCCATTACAGCCAGCTGCGTAATGTTGTTTTGCCGCATAATATCGAGGGCATGGACAACGAGGCTTTCGGCATCTATTACTTTTGGGTTATAGGACATGATATCCCTGGCCCGGACATCATCGAGCCGGGTAGTTTTCATAAGCAAGCGGCGCAGGTCTCCATCGGTAATAATTCCGGCGAGCTTACCATTTTCGGTTACAATACTGGCGCCCAGTCGTTTTGAAGATATCTCAACAATAACCGTTCGAAGATCAGCTTCGATATCTACTTTCGGAGCTTCATTCCGGATATAAAGATCTGAAACCTTCATATACAATCTTTTCCCAAGGGATCCCCCAGGATGGAAACGTGCAAAATCTTTTTCGGTGAATCCCCGCATTTTCAACAAGCACACAGCAAGAGCATCACCCATAACGAGTTGTGCAGTCGTACTGGAAGTAGGCGCAAGATTATTCGGACAGGCCTCCGTTTCAACAGTTGTGTCGATCACAAAATCCGCCTGCCGGGCCAGATAAGAGTTGATATTCCCAACCATGGCAATCAGGATGTTCTTCCGGCTTCTGAGAAGAGGCACAAGAACTTTTATCTCCGGAGTTTCACCGCTTTTTGATATGCACATGATGGTATCATCTTCCATAATTATTCCCAGATCACCATGAATAGCATCGGCAGCGTGCATAAAGATGGAAGGAGTTCCGGTGGAGTTCAGCGTTGATACGATTTTATTACCGATGATGGCACTTTTGCCTATCCCGGTAATGATAACCCGGCCTTTTGAACGGAAAAGATGCTCTGCACAATGGACAAAATCATCATTGATGGAATTGCGCAATCCCTTGATGGCATTAATTTCCTTTTCTATGGTATCAAGGGCAGTATTTTTTATTGTTTCTAAATTTTTCAAAATATAATATTGTTTTTTTCTTAACAATTATTTGTTATATTTGTATAAGGCTCAGCCCAATTGATTAAAAATAACTTTTGCGGGATATAATAATTTATACTTTTGCACCGCTTTTATCCTGCATGGACTAAGACAGTACAAATATATCGATTTTATAGTTGAGGTTGGATATGTCAAAAAACGACGGAAACTCTTTGCATGATCTTTTAAAGAAAATCTTTGGATTTGATAGTTTTAAAGGCAATCAGGAGGCCATTATCAAGAATGTTCTGGCCGGGAAAGACACTTTTGTGATCATGCCTACCGGAGGGGGTAAATCGATGTGTTACCAACTTCCGGCAATTAACCTGGAAGGGACGGCGATCATCGTCTCACCACTCATTGCATTAATGAAGAACCAGGTTGACAACATACGAAATTTCGGAACCGAGGAAGGCATCGCGCATTTCATGAATTCTTCGCTTTCAAAGGCGGAGCTTAACCAGGTAAAAGAAGACCTGATTAAGGGCCATACCAAATTATTATACGTTGCTCCGGAATCGCTTACGAAGGATGAAAACATTGAATTCCTGAAGAGCATAAAGATTTCGTTTTATGCCATTGATGAAGCGCATTGCATATCTGAATGGGGACATGACTTTCGTCCGGAATACCGGAGGTTGAGGCCGATTATTGAAACCATCGGTCAAAAGGTAGCGGTAATGGCACTCACAGCAACAGCCACACCGAAGGTACAGCATGACATACAGAAGAATCTGAACATCATGGATGCCAGTGTGTTCAAATCTTCGTTCGACCGGCCCAACCTGTATTATGAGATAAGACCTAAGACCAAGGATGTGGTCAGGGATATCATCAAATACATAAAGGCAAACACGGGAAAATCGGGCATCGTTTATTGCCTCAGCCGAAAAAAGGTAGAAGAGCTGGCAGAGACCTTTAAGGTAAACGGGATAAAAGCCCTCCCCTATCACGCAGGTCTGGATTCTGCAACCCGAAAGATGAACCAGGATATGTTCCTCATGGAAGAGGCAGATGTTATTGTCGCCACCATAGCTTTCGGTATGGGCATCGACAAGCCCGACGTGCGTTTTGTGATCCACCACGACATGCCTAAGAGCATTGAAAGTTATTATCAGGAAACAGGGCGCTCGGGTAGAGACGACGGGGAAGGGAATTGTATTGCTTTTTACAGCTACGAAGATATTCAGAAACTGGAAAAGTTCATGAAAGGAAAGCCTGTGGCTGAACAGGAAATAGCCAGGGAACTTCTTCTGGAAACCGTTGCATACGCAGAATCATCCCTTTGCCGGCACAAAATGCTCCTGCATTATTTTGGTGAAGATTACGACACGGAAAATTGTGGTGCCTGTGATAACTGCCTGCATCCCAAAACCAAGTTCGAAGGGAGGGAATATGTTGAACAGGCTCTTGATGCCGTACTTGCTGTCAAACAACAATTCAAGGCCAAGCATGTGATCAATATCATCCTGGGCAAAGGTTCTACCGACGTAAAAAAGTTCAAGCACAATGAACTCGAAATTTTTGGTCAGGGATCGGAAAAAAGTGAAAAGTTCTGGAACGGAGTCATACGTCAGGCGCTTATCGAAGGTCTGCTTGTCAAAGACATCGATAACTACGGCTTATTAAAAGTTAGTAAGGAAGGTCGTGAGTTCCTGAAAGAGCCATTTTCTGTGATGCTTGTCCAGGAAGATGAATTTGATGAAGACGAGGATGAGGAATTCGCTGCCGGTGCAGTGAAGACCAGCACGGCCGATAAGACTCTTTTCAGCCTGCTCAAAGACTTGCGCAAAGAAATATCCCGAAAGGAAAATCTTCCTCCTTTCGTTATTTTCCAGGATCCATCGCTGGAAGATATGGCCATACAATATCCCGTCACAGAGGATGAACTCATGCAGATCACCGGGGTAGGTTCCGGTAAGGCAAAAAAATACGGTCAGCCTTTCCTGAAACTTATCAAGAGTTACGTTGAGGAAAACGATATCATCCGCCCCAACGATATGGTCGTTAAGTCGGTTGTGAATAAATCCGGACTAAAGGTTCACATTATACAGAATATAGACAGAAAGATTTCCCTGGAAGACATTGCCGTTGCCAAAAGCATTACCATGGACGAAATTCTCGCGGAAATTGAACGTATTGTTTCATCAGGGACTAAAATAGATATCAGCTATTACATCTCAGAAGTAGTGGATGAATACCATCAGGAGGAGATCTTTGAATATTTCCGTGAAGCAGAATCCGACTCGGTGGAACAAGCCCTGCAGGAACTGGGTGAAGATGAGTTCACAGAAGAAGAAATCCGTTTGATGAGGATCAAATTCATGTCGGAGGTAGGTAACTGATGAAGAACATCCTTCTTTTTCTTATCGTTATTTTGATGCTTTCGGGATGTTACCGGGAAGACGCAGGTAAAAACCTTACTTCAGTGAATAAGCCTACCATCAGCGAAGACAAGATGGTCGATATTATTACAGACATGTACCTCACACAGGCCACACTTAAATATTATCAGGATAAACGCATCTCGTTTTCAGAATCCAACGAAAAACTCCATTATATGGTGTTCAAAAAACATGGATTGACGCGTGAGGAGTTTGAAAAAGCTTTTGATTACTATCGTTTTGATCTGGAAGCATACGATCGTTTGATGGAAAAGGTCATCGAAAATCTGGTCAGAATGGAATCGGAAATCCAGGCTGATACTGTCCGGTAAAACTATTTCCGGTAAGTCGCGGTACACGAAAGCAGATCCCCTGAAATCTCAAGGGTATACGACCAGTTTATTTTGTTATCCTGAAATTTTCCGCTTCCGGTAATAAACCATTTTTCGCTGTTTTCCTGCCGGGGCAGGGTAATTGTAGTTCCTGCCACAATAGCTGTATCGGGTTGAGCCGACTGGCTAAATCCGAAATTGGATAGTAAAACCTGGATGCTGTTGGATGGGTCAGCAGAAATCGTAACGGTATATCTTGACTTCTGGCATGTTTCATCATTAACACTCCAGGAACCCAGGAATTTATCCCTGTCATTCACAAATGGAGTTAAATCGTCATCATCTTCCTGGCAGGAAAAAACAAGGGCCAGCATCAGCAACATAAATATCTGAAAGGGTTTGCGCATATTTTTTCAGGAAAAATTTCACTGTTAAAAGTAGCACAAAAATTCTGATAATAATCACGAGAAATCACTCTGTACGATTTTTTCCCAAAAAGTGCAGAGCGGATCAGTTCTTAATGAGTTTTGCTTTGGAAATGGGTTTTCCATCCTGCATAATAATCAGGAAATACAAACCACCAGAGAGGCTTTCGGTGGGGATCAACTTTGTTTGACGGCCATTGGAAAAATATTCCCCCAATAAGGCAAGCCTGGTTCTTCCTGCAATATCGGTAATCATGAAGGAATACTCACTTCCCGCTGAAATAAATCCAAGCCGTGCGTAATCACCAACCGGGTTTGGCCAGATTTCAGCCATTACAACATTATCCGTGGAAATATTACCGGTACTAACCATGATACCGCCGGCATTTTCGACAGCTTCATTGATATTGCTTCTAGTCGGTTCCCAGATATGTTTTTCCACAATTACCCTGTCGGGTGTAATAACGATCACGGTAGGTGTTCCCAGGATATTATAACTTGTATGAATGGCATTTCCACCGCCCTGGCTTCCGCTGATTGAGGGATACGTAATTCCAAAAATGGAATCGAACCGGGCGACCATAGAATTATCGTCGCCTTTACTTATTCCCATATAGATGACATTTCCCTGATTCTCACCAAAATCGGTGTATGATGCTTGCATATCCGGTGCATAGGTTTGGCAGGGACCGCAGGATGTATTAAAAAAATCGATAACCACGATTTTATCATCGTCGAGAAACTCATACAGCTCAATACGGTTCCCATAAATATCTTTAGCGATGAAATTAAGTGCTGTATCCAGGGTTGTCTGGGCAATGGATGCCGATAATGAAATCAAAAGGAAAAGCAAAGTATATAGTATTCTCATAGCAGGTTCATTGGTTCATTAAGTTCAAAAAGCCAATAAGGATTATTCAGGAAACAAATAATGATCAGGAAAGTTCAAGGCTAAGGGCATTGGCAAGGCGGGAAGCGCCTATTCTGAATTTTTCCGGTCCCATCCAGGAAGCACCCAGTACTTCCTGAACCAGGGTAAAATATTTATAAGCATCCACAGGTTCAGCAATACCACCAGCAGCTTTGATTCCTGTCTTGATACCGGTATTCAGGCAATATTCACGAATAGTATCAATCATTATCAGGAAAGCAGGCAAAGTAGCAGCAGGAGATGATTTACCGGTAGAGGTTTTCAGAAAGTCAGCTCCGCCGGTTAAAGCAAGTTCACAAGCTTTCCGGATATTTCTTGTTGATTGCAGCTCACCTGTCTCCAGGATGACTTTAAGGGTACGGTCACGGCACTCCTCTCTGATCCTGGAAATCTCCTCCAATACCCTGGCATCGTTCCCATCCAGAATACATGCCCTATTGATTACCAAATCAATTTCATCGGCTCCTTCATTAAGGGCATATTTTACTTCGCAGAGTTTTACCGACAGGGAAACCTGTCCTGAAGGAAACCCTCCGGCGACCGTTGCAACCTTCACCGGCAGGTCTTTCAGCTGTTTTTTGGCAAATGCAATGTGGACGGGATAAATACAAACAGCAGGGATATGCTCAGGAGCAATCTGTTGCGACAACAATCTTGCCTGCAGGCAAAGGTCCTGGATCTTTTTTCTGGTATCGTCACCATTCAGGGATGTCAGATCGATCGCACCCAGAAGGGATTTGCATGTTTCCCGGTCGGGAAAATTCCCTTCAATCCCGGAAAGCAAACTGTTAACCCTCGTTTCCAGTTCAGAATCCGAAATGAGGTAATCATCAAAAACCTTCATATTAGATATATTATGGGTTATTCCTTATTTCCCAAATCGATTCTAAGAGAGAAGACATTGGAGTAAAGGGCAATGGAATTATCACCAATATCGGTTAATGCATAATCGATGGATATCATCTTACGGATGCGGATACCAATTCCGATATTGGGTTGAAAAGTGGTTGTAGTTTTATTTCCAAAGTCAGTTTCTTCCTGGATATTTCCTATTCCGGCTCTGAGAAAAACGATTTTTTTATAATCCACCTCCACGCCAAGGTGAGGGTCGATGCTGGCAAAGTCGGATTTTACGAGGGTATTTCTTTTTCCGTCGAAGGTAATGTCGAAATCCGCTTCGACCAGAGAGGAGAAGCTTTTGGAAATCCTTATGTAGCGTGCAGCACCCAGGATGAGTCGAGGCATGGTTACTTCCATAGAGTTTTCAGGAAGTTCATTACCGGTAGCTTCAAGAACCTCTTTTTCATCTTCGGTCAAACTGTAAGTCCAGGCATTGAAAGTAGAAGTGATGTCTTTCCCTGTTGCCCCGAATCTCCAGTCTTTTAATGAATACTGAATCCCGGCATCCAAGCCGAATCCATAAGCTTTGGCAAAACTGCCTATCTGTCTGTAAATGATCTTCACATTGGCTCCATAAGAAAGTCCGGATATACGGCTTTTCCTGGAATACGAAAAAAGAGCGGCATAATCGGCAGCGGAGAATTTTGAGATCCTGTCGTAATTGATATTACCCTGTTCGTCATATAAATCCAGGGTATTTGGAATATCATCAATCCCAAACCTGATCAGGGAGACGGCGAAAGTGCTGGAAGTATCGATGTCCATGGCGAAACCGGCATAATCATATTTCGCTACACCGGCAAAATACTCTGCGTGCATAAGTCCGATCTGTTTCGACGAAGACATGTGGACCAGTCCGGCAGGATTCCAGAACGCGGCAGTTACATCATTGACAGAAGCTGTTTGGGCATTAGCCATAGCAAGTGAGCGGGCTCCCACGCCAATAGCAAGAAATTCGTTACTGTATTTTGCAACCTGGCCGTTTACAGAAAATAGTAAAATAACCAGCGGAAATATCAGAAAGATTTTTTTCATCAGGGCTCTTTTACAACAGTTATTGCATAAACGGAGATTGATTCCAAATAGTATGGATTTAGGAAAATACGAAAATACATTTTTTCGGGGTTGGTAAATGTAAATCCTGACAAATGGAAATATGCCGGGTATTTTGCCGTTAAGGAGTTAAGTACTAATTTTGTGACAAAAAATATGAAAGCTGATAACCTCTTAATCTTACTATCTGTTGTCATCATGATTCTTACGGGATGCACCAAGGCAGACGAAGCGGACAGAGCCAATGTTGGCACACTCACCTACCCTATTGCCAGTTTCAGCTATTCAGGCAATGAGCAACCCAGCCCTGTGGTTGTTTCTTTCACTAACACTTCCCAATATGCCAACGCTTACCGCTGGAATTTCGGAGATGGGATAACATCAACGGAAATTAATCCTTCTCACAAATTCATCAATTCAACTCCCGATCCAAAGAATTTCCTGGTAGTGCTAACGGCAACCGATACCACCACCATGTTGAGCAATACACGCTCACAGGCAGTAAGGATACTTCCATCAAAAAAATAATAATCCAATCTGATTGCGGAACATACGTAAGCGGATATCCATACGATTTCGTATATCAATAATCGGAATATACTAAAAATCTGATTTCTTTTAAGACTGATAATCAGCAACGTAAAACCTTTGGCATGTTTTATGCGTATTATATGTCATCAACCATTTTAATCTTATAGCTATGAAATTAGGAATCAGAATCAGTCCCATTTCCAGAAAGCCCAAATACTACAAGTACTACAAGTGCGATCGTTGCGGATACATCTCAACAGTCAGGAATACAAATTGTCCTATTTGCGTTAAAGACGGGTACGAGATTAAACTTAAGTAATGAAGTATTTTCTTTTCAGGAAATGCAGGATTAAGAAAAACAAACAGTAGCCTTTATTATCATAAAGGGAAGGAAGGTTTTATCATAAACCATAGCTCTGAAAGCATAATATTTTTAGGTTAAACAAAGCCGGTGGAAGCAATTCGCCGGTTTTTTTTTCTTATGCATTGCGGGATGGAATAAAATCACTACATTTGCAGCCGAAAACAACATTGCGGGGTGGAGCAGTGGTAGCTCGTCGGGCTCATAACCCGAAGGTCGTTGGTTCGAATCCAGCCCCCGCTACGACAAGGAAGCCTCACATGATCATGTGAGGTTTTTATTTTACGGTATACCAATGCATTGATAAGAAAATACAGTTCAGATATTTCCTACTTTTACAGAAAAAATGACCCATAAGGCCGGATTTGTGAATATTATCGGTTTCCCCAATGTGGGGAAATCCACCCTGATGAATGCTCTCGTTGGGGAGAAACTCAGTATCATAACCAATAAGGTGCAAACGACCCGGCATCGCATCCTGGGTATTTTAAGTGACACAAATTATCAGATTGTCTTTTCCGACACACCCGGGATCCTGAAACCGCATTATAAACTTCATCAATCGATGATGAAATCGGTCAACGAAGCCATGCAGGATGCCGACATCTTTCTTTTTATAACCACACCGGCGGATAAAAATGAGCTTGAAGGTCTTCCTGAAAAACTGAGAGAAACAAAAATTCCGGTGATTGTAGTTATCAATAAAATAGACTTATCCAACCAGGTAGTTGTTGAAGAAGAAATGCAGCGCTGGCAGGCCCTTCTACCTGAAGCGGAAGTAATTCCGGTTTCAGCCTTATTAAAATTCAACATTGAAAAGGTATTGCAAACCTTGCTCGACAAACTTCCTGAATCACCGGCATATTATCCCAAAGACACGCTCACGGATAAGACCATGCGTTTTTTTGTTTCCGAGATCATCCGAGAAAAGATCCTGCTGAATTATCAGAAGGAAATACCCTATTCAACTGAGGTTATAATTGATGAATACAAAGAAGACAGTGACATTCTGAGGATAAGCGCCTGGATATATGTCGCGAGGGAATCCCAGAAAGGAATTATCCTGGGCAGGCAGGGCCACGCCATAAAAAAAACAGGAACCGAAGCCAGGAAAGACATAGAAGACTTTACAGGCAAAAAGGTTTACCTAAACTTACGGGTAAAGGTTGCTAAAGATTGGAGAGACGATGAAAGGCAGTTAAAATGGTTTGGGTATGATTGAAAACAAGGGGCAAGTTGCAGGTTACAAGTTGCAGGTAACATGCAATCTGCAACTTGTAACCTGTAACAAAAAATGCAAACAAAAATTCAAACAATAACAACATTACCATGGCTAACATCATTGCAATTGTCGGCAGACCAAACGTAGGGAAATCCACATTATTCAACAGGCTCACGGAAAGTCGCCAGGCCATAGTTGAAGAGACCAGTGGGGTTACCCGCGACCGGCATTACGGGAAGTCGGATTGGAATGGCAAAGAGTTCTCGGTGATCGACACCGGTGGTTATGTGACAGGGTCCGACGATGTTTTCGAGAAAGAGATACAAAAGCAGGTAGATCTTGCGATTGAAGAAGCAGATGTCATCATCTTCCTCGTGGATGTAAGGGTAGGACTGACGGGGATGGACGAGGATGTGGCGGCACTTCTCAGGAAGGTTAAAAAGCCTGTATTTCTGGTGGCCAATAAATCCGACAACAAAGACATATACGAAGAAAGCAGCGAGTTTTACAGTCTGGGGCTTGGTGAGGTCTATCCTGTTTCTGCCATGAACGGTTACGGAACCGGAGACTTGTTAGACCGCATTGTTAAGGAGTTTAAGGAGACTGAGCCTGAGTTGGAGCAGGATTTACCTAAAATTGCTGTTATTGGCCGGCCCAATGTGGGGAAATCATCTCTTATTAACGCTCTCCTGGGGCAGGAAAGGAATATTGTCACACCGGTACCCGGGACAACCCGTGACTCCATTTACACGCCTTACAATGCTTTTGGTTTTCATTTTCTGCTGGTTGATACGGCTGGGCTGCGTAAAAAGAGCAAAGTCAGTGAAGATATAGAGTTTTACTCGGTAATGCGTTCCATCCGTGCAATTGAAAACAGTGACGTATGCATCCTCATGCTGGATGCGACTCAGGGACCGGAAGGTCAGGATATGAACATCCTGCATCTGGTGGAAAAAAACCGAAAAGGCTTAGTGCTCGTGGTAAACAAATGGGATCTTGTGGAAAAAGAATCAAACACTCATCTGGAATTTGAAAAAGCCATTAAAAATACTACAGCCCCGTTTACTGATTTTCCAGTCATTTTTACATCGGTTATGGAAAAACAAAGGATCCATAAAACCTTACAGATGGCAGCGGATGTTTATAAAAACCTGAACCGGAAAATACAAACTGCCGAATTAAACGAGACATTACTGCCTGTGATAGAAAGGACGCCGCCACCGGCAGCAAAAGGTAAGTATATCAAGGTAAAATACATAACGCAACTAAAAACACGTTTTCCGTCCTTCGCGTTCTTCTGTAATTTCCCGGAACTGGTAAAAGAACCATACAAGCGTTTCCTGGAAAACCAGATCAGGGAAAAATTTGATTTTACCGGGGCTCCGGTAGTTATTTATTTCAGGAAAAAATAATACATTACCGGAAAAGGTCTCCTTAGATAATGCAAAGATCAGAGAAAATGGAAGCGGTAAGGATTGACAAATGGTTATGGGCCATCAGGATATTCAAGACCCGCTCACAGGCTTCCGAAGCGTGCCGTTCGGGCAGAATCCGGATAGCCGACATTCAGGTAAAGGCTTCCAGGGAGATCAGGGAGGGAGATATTGTCCACATTCGTGTTGGGCCTTTAACCAGAATCATTAAAGCGACCGGACTAATAGAAAACCGGGTATCCGGGAAACTTGCGGTAGAGTTTTATGAAGATCTTACGCCTGCTGAGGAAATTGAAAAGATCCGTTTGTTGAAGGAAGTCAATTATGAAAAAAGGGAAAAAGGTACCGGGCGTCCTACCAAGAAAGAAAGAAGGTTGATTGACCGCTTAAAGAAATCAAAATTTTAACGGTTCTGCTCTTTATCGTAATCTATTTCCTTCAGGAGCACACCATTTTCATCATAGAATCTCCAGATCTTCACCCGTATATCATCTTCATAAGTGCCCTCGACGTATTTACTGCCATTTTCGTGATAATTCACAGAAGATCCGTTGCGTCGGCCTTCTTCAAAGGTCCCTTCGCTCCATGTATTGCCATTTTCATACCAGTAAAACCATTTCCCATGACGCTTTCCGTTGCGGAATTCCCCTTCAATTCTTTTCTGACCGTTAGGGTAATATCCGGTTTCCTTTACCAGGATTTTATTATCCCCATCGGTCTTATAGTATTTAACCATTTTCGGAGAGCCGTCATCAAAGGTATCTTCTGTCACCTGTTCAACTTTCCCTCCGCAGGCGATGAATAATGAAATAAGTATTAACCAGAGATAATGCTTTTTAATCATACGTTTATCTTTCAAAAATCAAACGTTGGCCAAAATTGCTTTCATCAAACAGGCCATCGTCATAAACCAGGTTTCCGTTTACAAAGGTTTTGGTAACTTTTGCCCCAAAGGTATTCCCGTTAAAAGGAGACCATGCGCATTTATAGAGAATATTGGAATCATCAACGATCCAGGGATTGTTAAGGTCAATCAGAACGAGGTCGGCGAAATAACCCTCTCTGATAAATCCTCTATCTTTAATTTTGAAACAATCGGCCGGGGCATGGCACATTTTTTCCACTACTTTCCATAACGGAATACGACCTTTCTGATAAAAATCAAGCATAGCAGGCAGAGCATGTTGAACGAGCGGACCTCCGGAAGGAGCCTGGGTATATGGTTTTGATTTTTCATCGAGGGTATGCGGGGCATGGTCGGTTGCCACAACATCGATGATGTCCATCTTAAGTGCTTCCAGAAGAGCTTCCCTGTCGTGTTCCGTTTTTACAGCCGGGTTCCATTTTATTAAAGCTCCCAATTCCTGATAGTCATCGCTTGAGAACCAAAGGTGATGCACACAAACCTCACAAGTGATCTTTTTATCTTTTAAGGGGATCTGATTATCAAACAGCCCAAGTTCCCTTGCGGTTGAGAGGTGAAGAACATGGAGGCGTGTTCCGTATTTTTTTGCCAGTCGAACGGCAAAGGAAGATGATTCATAGCAAGCCTCTTCACTGCGTATTTCCGGGTGGAACTCTATGGGAATATTATCTCCATATTCTTCTTTATAAGAAGCCAGATTTTCTTTAATGATCGTTTCATCTTCGCAATGGACTGCTACCAGCAGAGGTGATTTCCCGAAAATGCCGGCAAGCGTTGCGGGATCATCCACCAGCATATTTCCTGTGGAAGCGCCCATAAAGACCTTTACCCCGCATACATTTTCGGGATTTGTTTTCAGGACTTCGTCCAGGTTATCATTGGAAGCCCCCATGTAGAAAGAGAAATTAGCAAGAGATTTAGAGGCGGCAAGTTTATATTTTTCTTCCAGGAGGGTTTGGGTAAGCGTTTGCGGTATCGTGTTAGGCATTTCCATAAAGGAAGTGATTCCTCCGGCAACGGCAGCCCTGGATTCCGTGTAAATATCTGCTTTATGGGTTAGTCCGGGTTCCCGGAAATGTACCTGGTCGTCGATTACACCGGGTATGAGATATTGACCTGAGGCATTAATTATTAAAGTATCTTCGGGTAAAGACCCGGTGTATTGTTTATCCTTGCGGTAAACAGCGGTAATTCGGTCACCTTCGACAAGCACGCCACCTTCGAAAATTTCACCTTCATTTACAATACGAGCGTTCCGTATGAGATAATTTTTCCGGGATTTCATTTTACATTGATCTTAAACGGGATACCCAACGAAAATACAAAAGAAAACACTCATGTTCAATGAGCCTTATGCATTTTTTTAATATTCTTAAGACGCATGCTAATAACCCCAAGGATGGCTTCCTTAAAAATCTTGGAGCTCATTTTGGATTCACCGGCCGTCCGGTCGGTAAATATTATGGGCACTTCGATAATCTTGAATCCAAGTTTCCAGGCCGTATATTTCATTTCAATCTGAAACGCATAACCGATAAAACGAATTCTATCCAGATTAATGGTTTCCAGTACTTTCCTGCGATAACAAACAAACCCGGCCGTAGTATCCTTTACCTTAATACCTGTGACAATCCTCACGTACATGGAAGCGAAGTAAGACATAAGTATCCTGCTGATGGGCCAATTAACTACATTTATGCCTTTGATGTAACGGGAACCCACTGAAACATCTGCTCCTTGTGTAGCACATGCCTCATAAAGTCTGGTTAAATCTTCCGGATTATGGCTAAAATCGGCATCCATTTCAAAGATATAATCATATCCTTTTTGAATGCCCCATTTAAAACCATGAATATAGGCAGTTCCCAGGCCAAGCTTTCCTTTTCTTTCTTCAATGAAAAGCTTTCCATCAAACTCTTTCATCATGGATTTTACGATACCCGCTGTACCATCGGGGGAATTGTCCTCAACAATAAGGATGTGGAAATCCTTTGGCAGGGAGAAAACCTTACGGATAATCTTCTCAATATTATCCTTTTCGTTATAAGTAGGTATGATTACTAAGCTATCTGTCACGTTTTCCGGTTTGTTTTGCGAAAATAATCCGAATGCTTAAAAGAAAAAAACATTTTAAGAATAATTAACGAACAAATTCATATAATATTTGCATGAATGTCTGAAAATCACTTCCGGTTTTCATATACTTTAACATCATCTACTCTGAATGTAGTATTCTGGCTGGCATTATCATCACCTTCGTAGCGAAATCCGACATAAACTGTTCCTGAGTATACGGAAAGGTCGATCACTCCAGAGGGTATCCATTCATGATCGGGATCATTTTCGCCTGCCAGGGTAGCACTCAAGGGTGTCCATGTAGCATTTTCAATATTCACTCCATCAAAATCATTGGAAATGAGAACCGAAAGTCCACTGTGGTCCCAATATGCTTTTGCCGTTTCAAATTCCATTTTGGGTTGATTCAGGGTAGTGAGGTCAATAGGTTGGGTAATCAGCCACATCACTTCGTGTTCACCTGAGTTATAGGAAGTAGCTTGTGCATAGATATCTCCTGAAAATTCTCTTGCAATCCAGACGCGTGTACCTTCGAGAGCCTGATTAACCCAGCCGGATATAGTAATATCTTCATAGTTTACCTGGTTTTGGAAATCGACAGTAAAGACGCCTGTATTTCCACCGCCACCGCCACCGATAACCACATCATCAAGGTTACGGATGGATATCTGTGGCCCGTCATAATAAGAAGCGATACCGGTAATGGTCACTGTCTCTGTTGGGAAAGGTTCATTGGCAAAAGAGGCCCAGTCGTATGTAAACATATCTATCTGGCCTGTACCGTCGTTCAGGATGGTGGTGTATTTATAGGTAGTATAACCAGAACTATTAGAGATGAGAACATTGCTAATTTTAACCAGTTCCCCCTGGTAATCATCATAGGCAGAGTTTAATTGAGCAATGGTTAGCTCGGCGGGTGCAGGCATTTGTCCGGTTCCTGTAGTAACTGCATTGCTCAGGGGTAAGTTATTAATCTGAACCAGTCCTTTGTAATCTGAAAGTTCCTGGCCGGAGATATCGATCTCTACCATTGCACCCATAGGAAAGTCATGCCAATCGGTAAATCTCAAGGCGATACCAGCGCCTCCTGTTTCCTGGATAAAGGCGTTTTGACCGGGCAAATTCTCATTATCTTTATCGGAAGTGATCACTCCCACAATTTTCTTTCCTTCAGGCAAGGTTACGGAGCTACCGGAATACAAAGCCCGCACTTCAGCAATGCTGATTTGCTCCAACCCGCCACCGGTACTGTCACACCTTGGTCCATTCATAGAAACCTCCGTGATAGTCCTCACATACAATTGCCAATCTTCGCGGTAAACCGCTGCAATGGCAACCAGAGATCCGTTACCTTGAGGAAGAACATCCTCTGCAAAATTGGCATAGTCGCTGGTCCTGACAATAATTGTATTCCCATTGCAATCCGTGAGTGTACGGTTGGCATAATCCGAGGTCTCTGCCCAGGTTTTCCCAAGCTCCGAATTGGCAAATTCAACATTTTCAAGACGAATGAGTTTAGAGAGATAATTACCGGATTTTATCTGGTTTATAGTAACGGATTCAGGATTCAGGTACTTTCCGGTAGCATTGATTATGATGTTTGAATCATTATCGACATTATCAATTTGCAAAAGATTCTCATAATCCGAGACGATGCAGTTCTTCAGGTACACCCGGATCATATCCCCTACTCTAAGCCCACCGGGATTTCTGAGCCGAAGGTTAATCGCTCCTGATGAATCCTGGATAAAGGCACTACGGTATATGTTTCCTGAGCTTTCATCCATGGTGACCGTGGCATAAAGAGAGTAATCGTGTGTAAAAGTGTACTGACCGCTATCTGCATAGATATCATATAGATCACCAATGGTAAGAATAGTACCTACCGGGATCTGCTGAATAGGCGGCTCATCAAAATCTTTTTTCACGCAATGGGTCAAACCGGATGCAAGTAATGCAATCATTAAAAGGTTAGCGAGAGTTTTAAGAAATGCCTTCATAGATATGATTTTACTAATGATTTACTGAAATCTGAAATAAACGTTAATATAATAGGTTCTGCCATACATATAAAAATACTTTGGTGGGAACCGGTCGATATTGTCCTGATCGAATCTGAGCTGTTCAAATCCTCCTGTGGCAAAATCCTTTGTATCCAGGAGGTTATTAATGCTTACGGTAAATCCGGCGAAGTAATCATCTTTGATCCTCCATGATTTACCGCCGAAGATATCAATGGTAAAAGCATTGTCCAGCTCCTGTTGTTCCAGGATATTTTGCACACGGATATCTTCCTGAGAAAATTTTTCAACAGCAAGTTCTGTCCGGCGGGCAGGATTCGGTTCAAGATAAATATCATCGAAATAATTACCTTTTAGTTCGACGAACCAATAATGGGAAGAATTGTATTTTATTCCTAAGGAGCCTACCGTCTGTGGCATACCACCCACATAATAATTTTTCAACCATGCTTCTTCGTCACTGACAATTATTTGATCATCGTTGTCTCTGACAATGGTCACATTAGGTCTGGAATTGTAAATATATTGTCCTGTACCAAAAACACCCAACAGGCTGACCGAAGGAGTAAGGTTGGCTTCAATACCAAGTTCCATTCCGGCATTGAGCTGATCCACCCCTGTCATAATATAATTTACAAATGTATTCAGATCTTCATGATAAAAGCTTCGGGTCCAGGTCTGATCGTAAAACTGGGTATAATATGCTGTTAACCTGGTTTTCAGGAAGAGAGAACGGTGAATAAAACTAATGTCTCCTGAAAGGATCTTTTCATTTTTCAAGGGATCGACGAGATAGTCGCGGGTTCTGGGCGAGATATATGCATTTCTAAAGTAAGGAGCCCGGGTCATGTACAGAGCATTACCGTCAATAAAATTCTTGCCATTGATTTTATAGGTTGCACCTCCTTTAATCCCGAAGTTGGTAAAATTCTGTTTTTTCGAATCGCCATAGGAATTATCCGGAAAACGGCCGTTTCTCATATGGCCGGTCCTCCAGAAGGTTGTTTGCGAAATATTAGCGGCCCAGAAGAAGTCGATCTTCCTGAAAGTGTACTGTTCCTGGTAAAATCCTGAGTAATAATTAACATTAGCAGTATAGTCATGAGAGATTTTATCACCCACTTCAGCAAGTCTGTTGGGATGGTTCAGGTCGCTCTGAGCCTCATCCGTAATAACAAAGGGTTCATTGCCGGCGTATTTATCGATATCGAGCCAGTATTGACCGCCGAGGAGGTCTTTGACCACATTAAAATGGAACCCCTTGTAAATGGATATATTGATTCCTGCATTGACCATCATGTGTTCAGTAGCTTTAGCGGAGAAATTTGAGGTAATGCCCCACTGGCTTTTATCGTTTCTACGGTCTTCGATAATATATTTTGATCGTAAAATTGTCATGTCGTTACCGGAAATCCCGTTGGCATCCTTAACAGTATAAAGGTATTTGCTATTGGCAAAATACATATGGTCCCAGTTCACCTGCCGGAACTCTTCGCTTGTTTGCCATTGATTTTGATAATACTCATATTTATCATACTCATTCAGATAGTAAAAATAGCTGGGCAGGTTTTTGTAATAATCCGGTCTTGGATCTCCTGCTTCGGTCCAGTTAAGAGCGGTGCTTCCACCTCTACCGAAAGAATAATAAACAGATGTATTCAGTTTCTTCTCCTGGGAAATTTTCCAGTAATGGCTCAGTATCATCATAGGTTGGTGGTAATTGCCTACCCTGGCATTCCTCACTTCACCATCCTGGTAGCCCCAGTTAGGATTATAATAATTTGATCCGGCAAGATCATAGGCTTCCTGCACGGAAACGCCGGCCATTCCCCTCTGACTGGGGGCAGCAAAACCTGTAAAACCTATACTGTGTTTATTGTTAATTTTCTTCTCTGCAGAAAGGAAGTAGCTCCAGGCATCATAAAAAGTTCCTTCCACATATCCTTCCTGTGCCCACCGGCGTGAACCCGAAACAACAAATGACCAGCCATTCTTCATCACACCGGTAGAAGCAGTTACCATCAGGCGGTTACGGTAGGTGCGGTTGGCAAGGGCATAACTCACTTTAACTCCTTTGGCAAAACCAGATGCACGGGTAGCGATATTTGTCACACCACCGGGCCCACCAAAGGCCGATGATGAAGGAGAAATACCCGTATTAACTTCCTGATTTCTCAGAGCATCATTCAAACCACCCCATGACGACCAATAAGCCCAGCCGGATTCCATATCATTCACCGGAACTCCATTGATCATTACTGCAGTATTCTCCGAATCATAACCACGGATACGAAAACGTGCCGGACCAAAGGTATAACCGGCCGTTGATACAAAAACGTCGGAAGATGATTGCAGCAATCCGGAAATATCCTGGCTTTGTCCTCCTTCATCCACTTCAAGCGATGAAAGATTAAAAACAGGCAAGGTCAGGTCCTTTTCTGCAGCAGCAGGAACCGTATCCTGCTGGGCATTAAGGAAAAACGGTAAAAACAATGGCAGAAAGAACAGCGTATCCCTTATTTTCATCATATTATGTTCTTAATTTAATGGTATGCTGAAACCCACATGTAACATATTATTAGTTTCAGTGTTTGTGTTTGCAAACCATGTGCATTTCATATAAGAATGGAGGTTTTTGATTTTAACTTATCACGACAAAAGTAAATAAATCAGCATAATAATAATACTCTATTCTTAATGGGAAATCTTATTTTTGTTGGCAAATAATAAAATTGTGATGCATTATTACAGAGTCTCCGGAATCATATTAGCCTTGTTATTAGGAACATCTATAATAGTATGGGGTCAAAAAGAACCAACATACAGGGTCGCTTGTATCGGTTTTTATAATCTGGAAAACTTGTTTGATACCATCAATGATCCACTAACCAACGATGAAGAATTTCTACCCGACAAAGCCAATGCATGGACAGACAAGCGTTTCAGAGAAAAACTCGACAACATGGCGCATGTAGTTTCCCTGTTGGGAACTGAAATCACCCCGGATGGAGCTGCAATTATGGGTTTCAGTGAGATAGAAAACCGATATGTCCTGGAAGAACTTATTAAAACAAAGCACTTAAAACACCGGAAATATGAGATCGTTCATTTTGATTCTCCGGATTACCGTGGGGTTGATGTAGGATTAATTTATCAGCCCAGGTACTTCACCGTACTCAATTCAAAATCCCATGAACTTGTCTTTACAGATGCACCGGATTTTAAGACCAGGGACCAGTTGGTTGTAACCGGGATATTAGATGGTGACACTATACATATTATTGTCAACCACTGGCCTTCAAGGCGAGGTGGGACAGAAAGGTCAGAACCGAGAAGGGTAGCGGCCGCCCAGCTGACAAGGGCCATTGCCGATTCATTAATAGATATATATAAGAATGCCAGGATCGTGGTAATGGGAGACCTGAATGACAATCCAACCGATGCAAGCGTAAAGAAATATCTCAGGGTAGATGGAGAGACCGATGATCTTCAACCGGAAAGCCTTTATAATCCGTTTGAACCCTTATTCCGAAAAGGGATAGGCACTACTGCTTACCGTGATGTCTGGAATCTTTTCGATATGATCATTATATCGGAATCGCTTGTCAACGCTGAATCAAATAAATATAAACTTTTAAAGCCCGTTATCTTTTCAAAAGATTTTCTGATACAACAGGAAGGCCGGTATAAAGGCTATCCGCTAAGGACATTCGGCAGCGGAATTTACCTGGGAGGATATTCAGATCATTTCCCTGTATATCTTTTCCTGGCAAAGCAACTGGATTAAGGCTTCAACATTTCCCTGACCTCTTCCATTGCCTGCATAACCGACCGGATCTCAAAAAGGGTAAGAAACAGCTTTTCTCCTTTATCTTTTATAAGGCATTTACGTGGGTTTGATTGCACATATTTCAGGATACCGGTAAAAACAGAGGTTTGGTAATATGGTGAATCCTGGTTGGAAATAAACTGTATGATCATGCGCTGATTTTTCAGGATGATCTTTTCAAATCCGGCTTTTTTCGCAAGCCAGCGCAGTCGGATAGCATCAGCGAGCCCTTTGACAGAATCCGGAACGGGGCCGAACCGGTCGAGGAGTGCTTGTAGGAACTCTTCCAGGTCCGATTCTTTGTCAGCATTATCGAGAGTCCGATATAAGCTCAGTCTTTCTGCGATATTGGTAACATAGTGATCAGGGATCAGCAATTCAAGGTCGGTTTCAATCTGGCAGTCGGAAACAAGGTCTCTGCCAGCCTGTTCTTCCTTAAAGAACTCTTTGAAATCTGTTTCTTTGAGTTCCAGGATGGCTTCATCCAGTATTTTCTGGTACATCTCAAAGCCGATTTCGGAAATGAACCCGCTTTGTTCTGCACCAAGGATATTCCCTGCACCGCGAATATCAAGATCACGCATCGCGATATTAAATCCGCTTCCCAGATCAGAAAATTCCTCAATGGCTTTTAATCTTTTTCTGGCTTCAGGGGTCAAAGCCGATAAAGGCATGGTAAGCAGATAACAAAAAGCCTTCTTGTTGGTCCGGCCAACCCTTCCTCTGAGTTGATGCAGATCGCTCAAACCAAAATTGTGTGCATCATTAATAATAATGGTATTCACATTCGGAATATCCAGTCCGGACTCAATAATGGTTGTTGCCAGGAGGACATCGTAATCCTGGTTAATAAAGCCCAGCATGACATTCTCCAGTTTATGTCCTTCCATTTGCCCATGGGCCACAGCGATCCTGACATCCGGACAGAATTTGTGCAGCATCTGCTCCACGTCCTGAATATTTTGCACGCGGTTATGAACGAAAAACACTTGCCCCCCGCGGTCAATCTCGTAATAAATTGCTTCGCGTATCAGGTCTTCGCCGAAACTCCTTATTTCTGTCTGAACCGGATAGCGGTTGGGTGGTGGTGTGTTAATAATGGAAAGGTCGCGGGCTCCCATGAGAGAAAACTGCAGAGTGCGCGGAATAGGTGTAGCCGTGAGCGTCAGGGTATCCACATTCACCCGTATGGCTTTCAGTCTTTCCTTTGCAGCTACTCCGAATTTTTGCTCTTCATCGATGATAAGCAAACCGAGATCCTTGAACCGGATATCCTTGCTGATCAGCCTGTGTGTCCCTATCAGAATATCGGTTGCTCCGTTTGCCGTGCTTTCAATGATTTTCTTTTGCTCTTTCGGCGATTTGAAGCGGTTCATGTATTCCACATTTGCCGGAAACTCCTTTAATCTTTCCTTAAACGTGTTATAATGCTGCAATGCCAGGATGGTGGTTGGAACGAGGACAGCCACCTGCTTACTGTCTGCCACTGCCTTAAAGGCGGCCCGGATGGCAATCTCGGTTTTCCCAAAACCCACATCACCACAAATAAGGCGATCCATCGGGTAACTTTGTTGCATATCTCTTTTCACATCCTGGGTTGCTTTGAACTGATCGGGTGTATCTTCATAGATAAAAGAAGCTTCCAGCTCCGTCTGCAAATATGTGTCGGGAGCAAAAGAATGTCCATTGGAAGCCCGCCGTTCGGCATATAATTTAATCAGATCCCTGGCAATATCCTTTACTTTGTTTTTAGTTTTGGCTTTCAGTTTATTCCAGGAATTTGATCCAAGCCGGTCGAGTCTGGGAGGAGTTCCTTCTTTACCAACATACTTAGCTATACGGTGAAGAGAGTGTATGCTGACATACAACAAATCGGTGTTCTGGTAGATAATGCGTATGGCTTCCTGTTGCCTGCCATTGTTGTCAATCTTCTCCAGTCCATCAAACCTGCCTACCCCATGATCGATATGCGTGACATAATCACCGGGTTTGAGATCGTAAAGGTCTTTCAGCGTAATGGATTCCTTCCTGGAAAATGAATCGCGCAAATAAAACCGGTGATAACGGTCGAAAATCTGATGATCGGTATAACAGGCTATTTTCAGGTCATAATCCAGGAAACCCTCATGAAGACTGAGATTCAAAGTGTCAAATTCGAATTGTGTTTCAGCGGTTGATTTTGCCTGAATATCTTCGAAAATGGCATAGAGGCGTTCAATCTGCCTGGGATTGTCCGAAAGGATCAAATTCCGCATGCCTTTGGAGGTATTGGAGGCAAGGTCGCGGATAAGGAGTTCAAAGTTTTTGTTAAAGGATGGCTGGGGCGATTGGTTAAAGGTAAATTCCGGAACACCCTTACGATAAAAACGTTTACCGAATTCAATAACCCTGTGTGACCCGAGGTCATTTAGGAGCTCATCCTGGCTGGCCAGCGAAGTATTTGCATCAGGAATAAATTCATCATGGATAATCGAATCACGGATCTTTACTATTCTTTGTCTTTCCGACTCGACACTATCTAAAAACATCTGAATATCCTCCATCCACACCATGCTGTTAGCGGGAAGGAATTCAAAAAAGGTTGCCATCCGTTCGGTAACTTCTCTTTTGTGCACATCGGGCAGGATGGTGATCCGGTTAAAGTTTTCCCGTGAAAGCTGTGTAACCGGGTCGAAAGTCCGGATAGACTCAATCTCGTCACCGGCGAATTCGATACGGTAAGGATAATCGTTGGAATAGGAGAAAACATCGAGAATACCTCCCCTGACAGCAAATTGTCCGGGCATAATCACAAAGTCGGATCTTTCAAATCCATTATCATTCATGATATCGATGAGATCATCCATGGATGTATCCTGGCCGGTATTAAGTTTAAGGGTATATTTAGCCAGGCGCTGGCGGGTAATGATCTTTTCGGCAAGGGCTTCGGGATAGGTTACAATGATCTTACGGCGGGCAGAGCCAGATAACCTGTTAAAAACTTCACTTCTGGCCAGTGCATTGGATTTGTCGGCCTGGTCGTAATCAGAGGACCTTTTGTAGGATGTCGGATAATACAAAATTTTCTTTCGTGCAAACACTTCATCTTTTTCTCCGGCAATGTTTTCAAGGTCATTAAAAAAGTACGCAGCCGATTCCCTCTCATTCAATACTATCAGATGACATCCATCAACTGCACCGGATAAGGCAGACAGCAAAAGTGCGGGTGCGGAGCCGGTGAGGCCTTTTAGCTGAACGTGCCTCGCATCGCTTCTCGATAGAAGTGAGCTTAGCTGAGTAGTTTTTGAGCTGCCGAGAAAGAGTCCGGTAAATTCTTCGATTTTCACAGTTAAAGCCAAATTCAAAAAGATTTACAAAAGTATTATTTTTGCTGGAAGTGATAACCCATCTTTACCAGTATGAAAGTATTCAAGTTTGGAGGAGCGTCGGTAAAAGATGCTTCGGGTGTAAAAAATATGACAGAAATTTTACACCGATATCGTGGCGAACCGCTACTGATCGTAGTGTCTGCGATGGGTAAAACAACCAATCATCTGGAAGCACTTACCCGGGCATATTTCCAGGGACTTCCTGAAAAAATGCAGTTATACCATGAGATCAGGGATTTTCATCTGGCTGTTTGTCAGGATCTGTTTGGCAGAACTGATCAGAAGGAAGTGTTGAATATCCTGGATAAACTTTTAGCCATCATTGACCCTGAGCAGGAAGAAAACTCAGCAAAAGACCTATTGTTTGATTATGTGTACGACCTGATCGTTCCGGCAGGAGAGTTGCTTTCCACGCAGATCATTTCCTCCTGGATGAGAGAATCGGGCATACCTCATCAACTTCTTGATGCGAGGGAATACATCCTGACTGATCATACCTACCGGGAAGGGAAGGTACTGTGGGATATCAGTGCACAAAAAATTCTGGATGTGATACCGGGCGTACTTGAAAAAGGACAGTGGGTGATCACGCAAGGGTTTATAGGCGGCACTACTGATCGCAAATCGGTTACTCTCGGAAGGGAAGGTTCCGATTATTCTGCTGCCATATTTTCAAACATTCTCGATGCAGAAGCCTGTTATATCTGGAAAGATGTACCCGGTTTAATGAATGCAGATCCCAAAAGAATACCTGAAGCAAGTAAAATCGACAGGATATCCTATGGGGAAGCGATCGAGCTGGCTTATTATGGTGCCAGCGTTATTCACCCAAAAACCCTGAAGCCCTTGCAAAACAAGAGCATTCCTCTTTATGTCAAGTCCTTCCTGGATCCGGAAAGCCCCGGTACAGAGATACGGGAAGAACTTGTAGAGGCACGGGAGAGTTCTTTTATTTTCAAAGATAATCAAGCATTAATCTCCATTTCACCCAAAGATTACTCTTTTATAGCCGAAGATAATATTTATGCAATTTTCGGTTTTATCTCCCGCTATCATGTGAGGGTCAATATGATGCAGAATTCAGCCATCAGTTTCTCCATTTGTATTGATGAAAACGAAAAAACACTGCCGCTTATATCTTCCCTTAGCAAGAGTTTTAACGTAAGGTATAATACCGGTCTTCAGTTGATTACCCTAAGGCACTATACTCCGGAACAGATTGAAAAACTTGTAAAGGACAAGGGAGTGTTGCTCGAGCAGCGTAGCCGGACGACTTTACAGATGGTCGTAAGAGTATAAAAATAAAGGGTGCCTCCCCTGAAATCCCAGGAAAGCACCCATGATATATCATTTAACCCTGAATTTTTTATTCGTCGAGTTTACGGCGTGCGTCGTATACTTTTTTCAGGCCATATCCGGCAGCCAGGGAAAGAAGTATGGCTACTCCACCTCCGATGGAAGCCCCACCCCCGATGGGATCACCGCCAACGCCGGAGCCGTCACCATTCTGGCCGGGTTGTGGCTGGGCAGCAAGACCCACGCTTAGAAATACCAGGAAAGTAAGCAGTGCAATGTATTTAAATATTTTTTTCATGTCGTATGGTTATTTAAGTTATCAGATTTTAATGAATGTATATTTTATGGTTGCTTTCAGCATCTTCAGAAATAATGTTGACGATATAGATCCCCGGCTTTTCAACCGTGAAACTAATTTCCCCGCCAGCTAATTCTGTATGATGAATCTGCTGTCCAACCATATTATAAACCATTACCTCACCTTGTAAGCCGTTGGAATGAATGTTTACCTGGTTACCGGTAGTAATAATTTTTACATTTTCATGGGCAACAGGGTTATCTATCCCCGTTAAACCATCGATATGCAGGAGGAAGCGATCCGGGTCATCATTAACGGTGTATGCGAAAGTATATTCGGGATTATCGCGGAGATTGTGGGTGGTTCCGGTTTTCAGGTCTTCAAGAATAAAACCTGTTTCCGGTGGAAATGACTCTAAATAGGAAAACGTCATCGTGAAAGAATCGTCATATCCTGTATAAAAACCAAGAGGCACAACGGTATTGGGTTCCGGAGGATAGACATTATGCATGGTTTTGTAATTATCGGAAGTCATGGAATAAAGCTGGGGAGCCAATTCATCTCCTCCGAGGAAATGCCCGTCTTCCATGGGATCCAATGCAGCAGAAGCCCCGGATCTGATCATGATCTTGGCATCACTGTAAAAGGTTTCATTTCCATTAACCCTGACATAGAGGTAATTAACAGGCTCTTGAATATTTTTGAGGAAGGGGTCTGTTTGGTGGTACACTGCTGTCGGATATGTAAAAGTACCTGAACCCGCTCCTCCCGATCTCTGGACAAAAAATCCCTGACATGGATTAATATTTGTGAAGTCATCATTTCCGGGATCTCCATCGTTCGAGAAGCTATCGTATCCTCCTTCAACTCCATCGTAGATATAAATAAAATTATTAATCTGACTTCCCTGTGTAAATATTTGTCCACAATTAATAGCACCCAGGAAAGGATTCCCGATTAAGTTAAATCCTGAAAGGGCCGTATTCAGGGTTTTTACAATGGTAACTGTTTTTGCGGGTAATGGAAGAACCGGAGTACCGACAAAAGTGGCCAGGTTGTCACACGAACCGGCATCCCCATCGCTGTAAAAGCTATAACCCTTATACACTGCAGGAGCCTGAGCGTTTGTGTGGTTCACCCACATCTGGGAAGGTTCATCCCACGACCTGACAAACGTATGCATCTCATCGGAAAAAATTCCACCGGCTCCCCCCCAGGTATTGGGTGAACTTACCGGTGAAGATAAATAATGATAATGCGAAGGACAGGTTATGTAACGATTGTAAGTTACTGTTCCCGAAGTGATTGTCAGGTTACTGTAATTCCTGATTGTAGCGCTTTGAGGAAAAACGGCATTAAAGGTAATTGAATTACATGCATCACCGGCAAGACAATAAGGCTTATCTGGAGTTCCGCTGGGAATAATAACATCATCCGCAGCCGTGGGTGGACCACTGGGAGTCCAGTTTTCCGGTGTACTCCAGAAGAAATCGTCACTTCCATTCCAGGTGTAAGTGGTTTGTGCCTGCAGATAACTTGCGGCAGCAAGTAACAGGACTAAAAATACCAGAATTGGTTTTGCTCTTTTCATATTGTTTCAATTAAGTTAATTTCATTATTGTATTTCCTAACTAATAAAACCCGGCATCTTATATTATTACAATCGTAATTCCCCACTATAGGGATTATAAAAATGCCAGAATTGTTTTCGCTGCTTTTAGAGGACTGTGACCCAAATATCGTTTAATACAGGACACATGAATGAATAAAGCATTTGATTTCAATTGATTACCATTCACAAATCCTTAAAAAAGCGTACGAATATCAGTTTACTAAAGTATGAAATAAATCTTTATTAGTCAACTGATTTTACAGGAATTAATAACAAAACATGTTTAATAAAACAATCATGGCTCCGGAAAACATTAATTTATAAGCATTTTCGGTTGTTTTCCTTTTCCTTCTGAGGCTGGCGAAAATACTTAACAACCAAGTATATCGCCCCATAAATCAGGAAAGGAATGAGCATCCCACCTACCGGAGCTCCACCCCCGATGGGATCTCCTCCTGCCGGGTCACCATTCCCGTTATAGCCGGGATGCGGCTGACTGGTGATGATCATTGGGATCAGGCAAAACATAAGGTATAGTAACTTTTTCATTTTTTTTGGTTTTAGTTATAAATAATAAAACTGATGGGTTCATCGCTTCCACAGGTAAATCTGGCAATGCAAATTCCTGTAACCCGATTGGCAGGTAACCTTAACTCCCTTTTTCCACAATATTCCGAATACAACATCCGGCCCGACATATCAAAGATCTCCAATAAAGCATCCGGGCATTCCGGCCGGAAGACCCATTCACTGCCGGATCTGTAAACCCCGGGAACTGGAGCATCTTCGATAAACCCGGTTAATCCGGAGAAATGCACATAAAAACGCAAAGGATCATCTCCGGTAAGATATGCGAATTCGTACTGAGCTTGTTCTTTCAAGTCAACGAGGTCTCCTGTTTTTATATCTTCCAGGAATATGCCGGTTTCAGGTGTAAAATTTTCAATTCCAGATGCCTGAAAACTAAAATTACCATCATATCCTGTATAAAACAGAACCTCTACGCTCATGTCACCTGCCTCAACCGGAAGCGTATGTATTGCCAGCTCATTGCCTTCCTCATCCCGGCAGCAGACCTGGGGTGCATAGAGGAGGCCATCCAGTTTCAATGCATCGTATTCAAGGTCATAACCTGTAGAAGCGTTGTTCCTGAAATGGATATAAGTATGATCGCGATAGGACTTACCGCCGGCGACTGTGAGTTTCAGGAGATCCGGGACCTCCCCGGTATCATAAACGCCGGAACCATGATGAACCCTGGCATCCAAGGGTATGGTCAGTTGAGGAGAAGCTACACCGGCTTTGACAAAAAAGCCTTGTCCGACGGGAATTACTCCGTCGGTTATATCCCCCACAGTTCCGTTCCAATAAATATATCCACCATTCTCCCAGCTCCAAATGGCAATAGCGGCATCAATTCCTGTTTTAACCCAGGAACCCTGATCCCAGTCGAGCCCACAGGGGTATGGATTGCCCACCAGGTTATACCCTTCATAGATAATATTTCCCGGTCCGCCCTGGGTAAAAGATAGGGAAGTTTCAACAGCCTCATTGCAAAATTGGCCGGTGAAGTCAATGTAGTCCGACCCACCGGCAAGATAAGCAGAGTAACCGGTGCCAGACGTCAAAGTATCAGCGGCTATCAGGTTAACCCACATCTGAGAAGCTTCATCCCAGGTTCTTATATATGCAGAAAGAGGAAAAACATTTCCTGCAATTGACCATTCAACCGGAGAAGCAACGAAATGATAAACTGCGTCAGGGTCATCTTTCCGTGCATTTATCCCTCCGGTAAGAAAGAGAGAAACCTGTGCATTCCCCGCTACAAACATCTTTTCTGAGTTCAACAGGGAACTGTTGTTAAGGCTGTCGCAGGATAAGTTAATATTGTGAATAACAACCGTATCCGTCAGGGTTGGATAATCCGGTAAACCGGGAGCTAAAACGGCACTTGCGGAAGCATCGGGAAAAAATGACAGGGATCCTGGAAAAGTCCAGTTAAGGGGATCATCCCAGTTTTCCGAAACAGAACCGTTCCATGAAACCCATTGGGCATGGAAGGAGGGGGTTGTTTGTGCTATTGCCGCATTTGAGGAAATATGCCATTCTGAAGCAGTCCAGACGGAATTGGCCACGGCAATATTTCCTATTCGAACCGCTTTGGCATCCAGGTACTCCCAGGCTGTGCCCGTACCATCTTCATCAACAACGCCATAAGAGTCTGCCAGGATTCCTGACGAATGATCCCCCCCATAAAACAGGAAGTAACCGTCGTTACCATTACCACTTATGATGCCACCGGCCTGGTTTGGGTCAAAGCCATATATTCCCAGGAAATTTGCAGCATTATTAGCCACGACATGACACCCGCCCGGAGCAATCATCCCGGTCAGTTGAAGGTCACCCCAGGTAGTACCGTTCGCCTGCCGGGCGAGATACCATGTCTCTATACTAAAATCCACAGTATCAGTCCCGGGATTGAAGATCTCCACGAAACGACCTTTGTAATTGTCGGCAGGATCGCAGACTTCTGAGATCAGCAGGTTTGACTGCATGCATGTGTTTTGCATTCCGCAGTAAGCGGAAAAGCTTGCCCATAACACACAGAAAGTCACTGCCATTCCCCATAAAAGAAATAATAGTCTTTTCATAAATAAAGGATTAAGGGTTAATAAATACCCCGCCATGAAACCATAATTCATGACGGGGTTTTTCTTATTAGTTCCCTAAACCGTTAGAATATCCCCCCATAGGTAGAAAAAAATATTGATAAAGGGAATGAAAGGATATAAGGGATGGGGAGCTGGGGAGCTGGGGGCTGGGGAGCTGGGGGCTGGAAACGGTTGCAGGGTACAAGTTACAGGGTACAGGCAGCTAAACTCCAAAGTTATGGATCGCTGCTTGCAACCTGAAACCTGTAACCTGCAACATATTTATAATTTACCAACTTTGCCCAATGCCGCTATTTCAGGTCTTCCGGAATAACTACCGGAAAGTCGTAGGCAAAATCCTCATAACGCATATAGCGAAGGATATTGAACAGAAAATCCATATAAGCTGGGGAAAAACTGAATTTATCGATATCATAGTATTCCTCCGGCAATGGTTTATTTCCTATTTGTCCCATATCGATAGAAGCCGTATTAAATTCCTCCAGTTCCTCATAGGGCACCATTTTTTTCATAACCGGCATTTGTCCGAATTCCTCCCTAAGTAAAAGGTCTACAATTTTATCGGCGAGGGTCATGGTAAGTCTGCGGTCGTATTTGCGGCATCCGCCGGAGCGTGCATAATACCCGGAAATCTGGGCACGGGCTTCAATTTTCAGTTTCCTGGATATTTCCGAAGCAATAATTCCGCTGATCCCACCGAAACGTGGGTGGCCATATTCATCCACTTCCGACGAAGCATAAACGACGTCTACCTTGCCTTCTTTTTCATTATACCAGCGCACTCCTTCCGATACGGGGATGATGAGGGATTTCTTTGGATTGCGCATGTAGGTTTCCTTAACGGTCTCAAAAAAGACCTCCTTACGTTCCTTAGTGATTTCGAATTCAGGCACCAATCCGAGGCTGGCACCGCCAAACAAAGCGGAACCGGTCAGCCATCCTGCATCCCTTCCCATCACTTCAAGAACGATTATCCTGGAATGTGATTCGGCAGTAGTTTTCAGATTTGCCGTATATTCTGCCACGGCTTTGGCTGCGGAAGGGAAGCCCGGACAAAGAACAGCTTCAATCTCCTTACCCTCAAAGGTATGCATGGTGCGTGTCCTCAAATCATTGTCGATGGTTTTTGGAAAGCCAATTACAGGTATACCTTCCGTTTCGTAGAGGCGTTTGGCTGCACCGTTGGTGTCGTCACCCCCGATTGTAACCAGCACATCGATCTTGTATCTCTCCAGGTTCTTCAGAAGTTGCGGTACTCTGCTTTCCGGATTTTTCTTTGACGGAAAAGGATTGGTGCGGCTTGACCTGAGTGCCGATCCACCATACCAGCCATTATAGGGCTGATGAGTAAGGTCGACAACATCACCATCACCCAGGAGGCCTTTCCATCCGTGCCGGATACCGAAAACTTTGAACCCAAGCAATGAAGCTCTGTTTCTTACCGACTCTATACTTGAGTTAATGGCAGGGGTATCACCACCGCCGGAAAGAATTGCAAGTGTCTTGCCTTTGAAGAGTTTGTGTTTTTGCATATTCCAGATTTTCTTTAAAATATAAAATGCTCTATTTCTTTATTTTCCTGATTTTTTCAGCAAGCACAAGGGCCAGTTTCTCTTTGGATTCAACAGTCCATCCTGCAACATGAGGTGTTAATACCACATTTTCCGCTTTGGAAAGAAAACGGAAAGGCTCCGGGTAATCCTCATAATCAAGCGATTCAAACGATAGCGACTCGTATTCCAGCACATCCAGGGCAGCTCCGCGCACCTTACCCGATTGAAGCATGCGCACCAGAGAAGCTGTATCCACTACCTTGCCCCTTGATGTATTGATCAGAAAAACAGGCTTTGCAAATTTATTCAAATATTTATCATTTACCATATATTCTGTTTCATGATTCAGAGGAACATGCAGACTCAGAATATCGGTGAGGGCAAAGACATCATCCATGGAGGCTTCACTAATATATCCCGAAGAAAAACCCGATTTGTATTTGTCGTAAGCAATCACCCTTGCTTCAAAGCCGGCCAGCCTTTGAGCAAAAGCCGATCCCATATTTCCGTAACCAATAATGGCAATAGTTTTCCCCTTGATCTCCAGGCCGCGGTTTTCCTCCCTCTTCCATAATCCATTTCTCACTTCCCTGTCGGAAGCATGAATCCTGTTTAACAGGGCAAGCAATAAACCCAGTGTATGTTCTCCAACAGCGTCCCGGTTCCCTTCGGGGGAGTTAAGGCAATGTATGCCTTTTGAAGCAGCATAGTCAAGATCAATGTTTTCCATTCCCGAACCTGCCCTGGCAATAAATTCGAGATTTTCGGCTTTGTCGATAAACTCCTTATCTATACTGTATTTGCTTCGGATTATTACACCGCAATATTCATGTAGTTTTCCCAGGATGTCGTTCACCGATGTCCCCGAAAACATTTCACAATGATACCCCATTGTTTGCAATTCGCTAACAAGTAAGGGATGGGTCTCATCGATGAACAAAACCTTCTTCGCCATAACAGCGCAAAGATATTAATTCACATCGAACATACAGAAGATCAGGCAAGAAAACGCAGATGAATTTACCCCTCAATATTTCAGTATTTCGTCTGAATGATGTATCTTCGTGGTCTTTTACAAAATCCTGGAAAAGCGCAGTTCGCAATTTTCATTTATGGCAGGAATGTGGACATTCATGGTAAGGAT
>JAHJRE010000094.1 GCA_018831055.1 Bacteroidota bacterium | reverse complement strand
TAAAATCATCTTCCTGGAAAGAATATACCGCAACGGGGATGTTGTATGGCAAGGATACTCAGACAGCACGCGCAGCAATTCCATTGCCATATCTTTTGAAGATCATGCATCCGGGTATCCAGGAAATTATATGATATTCACCGGTGATTTCAATGGAGACGGTTACGATGATTTGCTGGTAAAAAATGGAGATCGGATCAGAGAGGGTGAATGGTATATCAGTTATAACACAAAAAACCTTTCGTTTACCCGGGGGCACAAAGTGTGGTTCGGAAATGACTCTATCCTCCATATCCCTAAACAATGATTAAGTCTGAGTGAATGAATGCATCAGCCCATAGAAAAATGCCCTTGCATTATAACCAAGCGACTGACTGCGGTAGCCTCCTTCCTGAATGATCAGAGTGGGAAGTTTTAGTTCACCGATCTTCTTACCGGTTTGAAAAAAATCCTCCGATCGGAAATCCCAGGTCCCGGTAGGATCTCCCTTTGCCGTATCCAGTCCTAATGCAACAATGAGAAATAATGGATTGAATTCTGAAATCCTGCGTAGTGCTTTCTTCAGATAACCGGAATAGGTTTCATAAGTAATTTTTTCACCCAGGGGATAATTTATGTTATATCCCAACCCATCGCCTTCACCATTTTCTTCAGAAAACCCTGAAAAATATGGATAAGCAAAGGAAGGGTGACCATGGATGGAAATCGTTAAAATATCGTTTCGATTGTAGAATATCTGTTGCTGTCCATTTCCATGATGATAATCGATATCGAGGATAGCGACTTTTCCGAGGGATGCCATTCTTTCTGCAGCAATAGCACAGTTATTGAAATAACAAAAACCTCCAAAAACCGATCGCTCTGCATGATGCCCGGGAGGTCGCGTCAGAACATAAGCAACCCTGGCTCCGGAAACAATTTTATCAGCAGCGCTCAGGGAACAATTCACGCCCCACCTTGCGGCAAGGAATGCATTTTTATTCAATGGAGTGAATGTGTCAATGCAATAATATCCTGCTCTGACCGATAATTCCTTCGGAGCTTTGGAAGCATGCCGTATTGGAAATACATAAGGATATACCGACTTTCCTTCTGGCAGATTTTCACATACGCGTTTAAAATACCTGAAATATCCAGGATCATGGACCTCCAGGATATACTTATCCGGATAATTAAAAACCTCTCCTTCCTGGAACATCCCAGTTTTAACAAGCTCTTTCTGAATGCTTTTTACCCTAACAGGCGACTCGACATAACCTTTATCGCGAACATGGTGTATCGCATGCCTGTCATTTATATAAAACCATATCCCTATTTTTCTCCCTGCATTAATAAACTGATATTCCTTTTTCTCCGTTAATTTCTTATACTTGATGTTTCTTAATACCACAGGATCATCGCGGAAGCTTTCAACGACCCTTTCAACATAAGCCTCATCACAATAATCTCCATATTTCCTGTTAAGAATCGCTTTTACAATAAGCCTGGCCGTTTCTTTTGAAATGGAATCCATGCGGCTTAAACCATCAAATACCAGATAGGGAGGACAATCATCTTCGGGTTTAACCTTGGATTCATAAAGCGTGTTAATGACAGGCCTGGCACCATACTTTTCGTAAAAAGCAAGTCGCTTACGGTTTTGCAATACATCATCAGGATTAGCACATAAAGCCGGGTCATCGGGAAGGCATTCGAGAAAAATACCACAGACATTCAAAGATTCTGCTTCTTCTCTAACCCTTCGGTAAAGGGCGCCTCCAATCCCGGAAGAGGTTCTGCCCGGAACGACAGCCAAATAATCCAGATAACAAAAACTAAGATCAGGAAAATAAAACAGTAGAGCGAACCCTTTAACGTTATCATTTATATCCTCAGCAAGAAAAAGAGATGCCTGGTATTGATACTTTAAAGGATCAATAAGCTGATCTTCTATCTCTTCGATCTTTGCCAAAGAAATAGCAGGAAATTGTTTTGCAATAATTTCCTTAACCTTTTTGATGTTTTGAATGTTAACATCAAGGTAGGGATTAAAAATTCGTCTTATCCTGAGCATAGGGGCCGAATATTAGGTATTCAGACACCAAAATTATCATTTAATCTGCCATCAATAACAAACAGGATAAGGTATCACAGGATCTTACATCGCCAGATGCTTTAACGCTTCATAGACCAGAAAAGCCGGCCAGACAATTGCTTTGAGAAAGCCCAGGACGCCTGTCCAGAACGTTGTTGCCACTGAAATGTAATAAATTGCCGCGCCGATAAGGCCGAATGCGTAAATTGCACCTGCAGGTCCATTGTCATTGTAATATTTGCAACCCATAATAATTAAGATTTTAGGTGAATATATGGAGTATATTGAAACAGTATTAGCCTTTATCCAGGTATTTATACTTCGCCTGCCTTGATTTCCAGCGGTCACGGGCAAACTTCTGCATATCGGTTACGGTGTCTTTTTCATCCAAAATCTCCAGGCCCAGAAGGGTTTCAATAACATCCTCCATGGTAATGATTCCATCCATTCCGCCATATTCATCAATCACCAGTGCAATATGTTCCTTGCGCTCCAGAAGGGTTTCCCAAACGGTAAAAAGAGTATTGGTTTCCGGAACGATAACAATATCCCGCTTCAGTTCCTTTAATTGCATCCTTTTCTGTCCTTCCGCAAGCCTTTCAAAAACTGTTTGGCGAAAGACATACCCTGTGATATTCTCATAATTATCTTCATATACCGGTATCCTGGAAAATTTCAGATAATCCTTGTTTTGCATAAAATCTTCCAGGAAAAGGTTTTCATCAGCCATGGCCACCACTACGCGAGGGGTCATGATCTCGGTTACCTTAACATCTTTCAGACGCAGGAGGTTTTGTATGATCTTATGCTCTTTTTCATTAAACAAGCCTTCTTCCGCACCCATGCCCGCCAGTGCAGTGATCTCTTCCCGGGTGGTACCCTGGATATTATCCCGTTTGGTGATCATTCTGGTAATGATCACAGAAAGGACAACCAGCGGATAAGCAATAATTATCATTACGCGTATGATGTGCGCTGAGGTACGCGCCAGCGTTCTCCAATAAACAGCTCCAATGGTTTTGGGTATGATTTCGGTGAAAACCAGGATCAGGATAGTCAGGATGGCCGATGCCAGCCCAAAATAAACATCACCGAAAATCTTCACGACCTGGGCGCCAACACCGGCGGCACCGATAGTGTGAGCAACAGTATTCATAGAGAGTATCGCTGCCAGCGGCCTGTCGATATTGGATTTTAACCTTATGAACAATCGTGCCCATGGTTTTGCTTCCTCATCCTTTACAATCAGAAATGGCTGAGGTGTGGATAAAAGTACCGATTCCATGATGCTGCATAGAAATGATACTGATAAAGCCATGAAAAGATAAAAAAGAAGTAAAGCCATCTTTTTTTTACCAAAATTAAAAAATTATCATTTCCTTTTCGTCCTGAACGCGGTTATGACATCTGCAAGCAACAAGCCGCAAGTTGCAAGCTGCAAGTTACAGGCTGCAGGTTGCAACCTGTAACCTGAAACTTGTAACATGCTACCTGCTCTTACCATTCCCAATACTTTCTTACTTTTTATGCCTGCAATTCTCTTTCTCCAAAAGTTCTCGTGCAACAGGCCTGCCATGCCCGGGCAGGAACCATTTGCATGTTGTTTGCAACAGTAAGCCCCAGCTTTTAACCATTTCTGTTATATCATCAGCAAAGGGCGGATATATTGATTTCCTGAAAATCCAGAACATTGCATCCCCAACCAGGGCAATTTCGCCATCGACCAGGATGCTTACGGAATCCGCTGAATGCCCTGGGGTTGTTATAATCCTGATTTTCAGCCCCTCCTCTTTAAAATCATAGTTTCCGGTGAGATACTTTTCAGGAACAAAAGGATTATATCCGAAACGGCTCTTACCGATCAGCCGGCCCAACATAATCCAAAACTTTGTTAGCCAGGTAGTACCGGATGGCAGACGGGTATACCCGTTTGCAACTGACTGCCTTGCCGCTTCACTCACATAAATCCTGCATCCTGTATCCTGTTTCAGACGTTGGGCATTCTGGCAATGATCATAATGCGTATGGGTCAGGATGAGAAAATCAAGGCCTTTTCCTGGGAAACACGATGATAAAAGTTGTTCCTGCAACGTTGAATAATCTTTGCTTGTTGAGGTATCCACCAGTATTCTCTTTCCATCCGCTACAATCAGATAAACATTGCACCTGCCGGATAAAACACGATAAATCAGGTATCCGTTAGTGGTTTTCCAGGATTTTATCAAATCAGAACCCTTGTTACCCATTGTATTTGGTTATCGCTTTCCTGACAAATTCTTCCGGCATATATGTGATTCGGCAAATTTCAGCCATTTCTATACCTTCCTGATAAAGCCTCCATGAAACGTGTTCCATGCTTTCACCAATCTCGATCAGGTTCCCGTCGGGATCATGAAACCTGACGACCCTCTGCCGCCAGGGCTGTTCCCGTAGCTCATGAACAAAATGGCTTCCATAAGCCTTTAGTCTTTCCACAATTGGTTCAGGATCGTCATCTTCAAAATACAATTCGAAATTATTCCTCCCATGGATTATTTCGTTCCCCTCCAGAAGGCTTTGAAAATGCTCCTTCAGATGAATGGCGAAGTCTCCCTGAAACGTAATATTTTCGCCAAAATCAGCAATCACCTTCTGTCCGAGTACTTCTTCGTAAAAGTACCTGGAACGCTTAATATCATTAACTGTAATCAGTGGACAAATAAATTTCATATCCAAATTCTTATTGAAACAATTACACGAAAGATTTATTTTTAATACTCCAGCTTCGTTTCATGTTTCAAAATTAGTGATTTTTATCACTAAACGAGTCCAGTGATTTACAGGGCCGGCTTATTACAATGTTTGTTTTTTTCCAAAATCTTCAATTGAGTTTCCTAACGGATTATTGTTGAATCAATTAATTACCTTGTTTAATCATAAAGTGTTTTGTAACTTTACATCCTAAAGATTAATCCATAAGTGCTTTATAATATTGAAGATATACATCAAAAATATGGTATGTATTCGCTGCCAGATGGTAGTTAAGAGTGAGCTTGAAAAACTTGGTTTGGATTATCATGATGTAAAAATAGGCGAAATAGATTTGGTTGGGAATATTCCACGCAGAAAGCTGGAGCAATTGGATGTTGCATTAAGGAAATCAGGACTTGAACTAATCGGTGATAAAAGGAGCATCCTGGTTGAAAAAATTAAAAACGCCATTATAGACCTGGTTCATTATAGCGATGAGCAGATTAAAACAAATTTATCTGATTACCTGAGTGAAAAACTTGATCATGATTATACCTACCTGGCTAATCTCTTCTCTGAAGTAAAAGGACTTACCATCGAAAAATATTATCTCACCCATAAGATCGAAAAGGTTAAGGAACTTATTGTATATGATGAACTTAATCTTTCGGAAATTGCCTACAAGATGCATTATAGCAGCGTGGCCCATTTATCCAATCAATTTAAAAAATTTACAGGCTTAACACCTTCCCACTTTAAAAACCTCAAAAATAAAAAGCGTGAGAGCCTTGAGAATGTGTGAATAATGTAAATTCAATTTTTAATTGTGTAACACTTGCCGATTAGGTTGCCATACCTTTACTTCATAAATAATAAAATAAATGAAAAACTCTGAAATAGAGAAATCAAAACCACATATTCTGATTGAGATCATTGAATATGTTCCAAATTCAGTGGTTTCAACAACCATAATCCGAAAAACAACGGGTAATGTTACTGTTGTAGCCATTGATACGGGGGAAGCCATTGCGGAGAAAATATCACCTTTCGATACTTTTATTCAGATTATTGAAGGAAATGCAGAAATAATAATAGACCATAAATCGAATATACTTCAAAACGGAGAAGGCATTATAATCCCCGCACATACTTCCAATAACGTAAAAGCAAACGGACGGTTTAAAATGATTTCGACCATTATTAAAAGTGGTTATGAAGCTGTTAGCGTTTGAAAATAAATCAGTAAAAAAACAATATTATGTCAAAAGAAAAAGAAGCTAAAAAGAACACCAAAAAAGCCCCGGTAAAAAACCTAAAAGAGAAACGGGCGGACAAAGAAGCAAAACGAGCGGAAAAGAATAAAAAGAGCGAATTATAATCCATTTGGTTGAAGATTATAACTGTATTGAACATTTATTATGTTTATATACATATATTGCGAATAGCCTGATTTAAGGAGAGCGAGATATATGAAAATTTCATTTATAGGAACATACCCCCCCAGAGAATGCGGTATTGGTACTTTTACTAACAACCTGTTTAATTCTGTTATAATCAGTGACTCAGAAAAAAAGGAGGCAAATAATGGTTTTGTTATAGCACTAAACGATTATAACGGGAATTATGAATACCCCGAAGAGGTAAAACTTACTATCCGGCAGGAATATCAGGAAGATTACATAGAAGCAGTAAAATTCATCAATCACAGCGGAGCAGACCTTTGCGTGCTCGAACATGAGTTTGGCATATTTGGCGGACAGAACGGTGTATATATTCTGCCCTTATTGCATCGTTTGGAAATCCCGTTAGTTGTTACATTACATACAATATTGAAAACTCCATCCTACAATGAAAAGGCGGTTTTGCAGGAAATCTGCAAAATGGCCAATAAAATTGTGGTAATGAGCCATAAGGCCATTGATTTTTTGATTAATATTTATGACGTTCCGGAAGAAAAAATTGCTTTTATAGACCATGGTGTTCCTGACTTGCAATTCAATGCTGAAAATTCAAAGAAAGAGTTTAGGCTTGAACATAAAAAAGTACTTACAACATTTGGTTTTATTGGCCGCAACAAAGGCATTGAAACGGTGATAAAAGCTTTGCCTAAGGTGATCGAAAAACACCCTAATGTAATTTATATGGTCTTGGGTAAAACTCACCCCAATGTATTAAGGCATTCGGGTGAGGAATACCGGATTTTTTTAATGCGCCTTGTTAAAACACTTCAACTGGAAAATCATGTGATTTTTTTAAACGAATTTTTAAATGTTAAAGACCTGTTTAAATATTTGTCAGCTACCGATATATATATTACACCCTATTTAAACGAAGCCCAAATCACAAGTGGCACACTTGCTTATGCCATAGGTGTTGGGTCGGCAGTAATTTCGACCCCATACTGGCATGCCGCAGAATTGTTGGCCGATAAAAGGGGAAGACTATTTAATTTCAGCGACTCAGATGAGCTTAGATCAATCATAACAGAACTTCTTGACAATCCAGCTGAACTAAACAAGCTTAAATATAATGCCAGTGAATATGGCAAGAAAATAACCTGGCCAAAAATCGGTGAAAAATATATTGCCATTGGTGAGCAAGCTTTGATGCAAGGCGCCGATAAAATGACAAAAAGTGACTCTATCCTGGACTTGCTTATCCTGCCTCCTTTTTCACTTATACATATTAACAGGCTAACTGACGATACCGGGATTATCCAACACGCAAAGTTTGGCATTCCCAATTTAAAAGAAGGCTATTGCCTCGATGACAATGCCCGGGCTCTGCTAATGGTATCAATGGCATACCGGCAGATGAAGGATGCCCGTGCATTAGAATTATCGCCTGTTTACCTGAGTTATATCCATTACATGCAGAACAAGGATGGAACCTTTCGTAATTTTTTAAGCTTTAGCAGAAACTACCTTGATGATATTGGATCTGAAGATTCCTTTGGGCGCACAATTTGGGCACTTGGATATTTAATGGGAAACGCGCCCAACGATGCCTATTACCAGACAGGCCGGCTAATGTTTTTTAATGCAGCCCCTAATTTCGAAATATTAAAATCCATACGCGGTATTGCAAATACCATGATAGGGGTGTGCTATTACCTTAAAGCAAACCCTGCTGATGATTCCATGACAGAAAGGCTTAGAAACCTGGCCCATAAGCTGATTAAACATTACAAGGAAAACGAATCTGATGAATGGAAATGGTTTGAAGCGCTTCTTGCATATGATAACGGCATTTTGCCCCTGGCACTTCTTCATTCTGCGGAAATCCTGAACGAGGATAAAGTATTGGAAACAGCCATTAATTCCATGCAATTTCTTACCGAACACACTTTAAACGAAAACTACCTGTCAATTATCGGTAACGAAAAGTGGTATACGAAAGACGGCGAACGCTCTGTATTTGCCCAACAACCAATTGATGCCATGGCCATGGTCCTTATGTATCACCAGGCTTTTCACATTACTAAAGACAAAGAGTACCTGAACAAACTATATACTTCGTTTTTATGGTTTTTAGGTGAAAACGATCTTAGATTGAGTTTGTACGATTTTGAAACCAAAGGTTGCTGCGATGGCTTTGAAAGTTATGGAGTAAACCGCAACCAGGGAGCCGAAAGCTCATTATCGTATTTAATATCGCATTTAACGGTGTTACAGGCTTATGAGGAATATCACAAGTATAATTAAGTGGTGAAAACTGGGATTGAATACATAATGGGAAGTAGCAATAGAAAGTGGTATGAGACTTTAGCCTGAAAGCAACTTGTCATCAAAACTTTAACCATCTATTTAAATGTTCTTACTATAAAAACCAAATCATGTTAATTAACAGGTATCAAAACAATCCCATTCTTACCAAAGATGATGTACCCTACCCGGTAGCAACGGTGCATAATGCTGCTGTGGTAAAGCACGATGGTAAGTATGTGATGATATTCCGTTCGCATAAACTAAACGGACGCAGCATTTTAGGAAAAGCAGTAAGCGACGATGGGTTTAACTTCAGGATAGATAAAAACCCTTTTATGATACCGGCTACAAATGGCATTTTTAGCGAATATGAGGCATACGGAATCGAAGATCCAAGAATAGTATTTATTGATGGGGTATACCTTATAACCTATAGTGCTTATTCGAAACACGGTGTTCGAATTGGTTTAGCAAGAACAAAAGATTTTCAGGCGATCGAAAGAGTATCGCTTATTACTGAGGCAGACTATCGTAATGTGGTTATCTTCCCCGAAAAAATAGGTGGTTTATACGCCAGGCTCGATCGCCCTCATTCAGAAATATCGCCCTGGTCAATCTGGATATCGTATTCGCCCGATCTCATATACTGGGGCCAATCGAAACTGATTATGAAACCCATGCAATACCATTGGGATGAAATGAAAATAGGCCCAGGGGCACCTCCTATAAAAACTATCCGAGGCTGGTTAAGTATTTACCATGGTGTCTTTCCTACAATGGACGGGAGTGTTTATAGATTAGGTGTAGCATTACACGACCTGAAGGATCCTTCAAAAATTGTTGCCGTTGGTGATGAATGGATTTTACAACCTGATGAAGCTTATGAAGTTACAGGATATGTGCACAATGTGGTCTTTTGCTGTGGAACGGTTCCTGAAAACGATGGAAGTATTAAGATATACTGGGGCGGAGCTGATAAAGTGATGTGCGTTGGTACAGCTATGATTGAAGATTTGGTTGATTATTGCCTGAAAAATAAAAGGCCTGCGATGGGATAAGCGGAGAAGCGACAGCACTCAACTTCAATTGTCAACTGCAACGTTCACATAATAACAGAAATATAATAATTGATAGCAATGAAAATCGCAATACTCTCGCCCATAACCTGGCGTACGCCTCCTCTAAAATATGGGCCATGGGAACAAGTAGCTTCAAATATTGCCGAAGGATTAATAGAAAAAGGGCTTGATGTAACATTATTTGCAACTGGTGATTCCATCACTAAAGGAGTATTATCATCGGTATGCGAACGCCCTTGTGCAAATGATAAAACGATTGACCCTAAAGTAGCAGAATGTCTGCATATCAGTCATTTAATGGAACAAGCAGATGATTTTGATATCATTCATAATAATTTTGACTTTTTACCGCTTTCCTATTCCAGACTGATCAAAACTCCCATGGTTACAACCATACATGGGTTTTCATCCCCTAAAATTATACCGGTATATAAAAAATACAACAATACAACCCACTATGTTTCTATAAGTGATTCCGACCGCAACCCGGAACTTACCTATGCCGCAACTGTATATAATGGTATTAATATCGATGAGTTTGTTTTTAATCGCGAACCGGAAGATTATTTGTTGTTTTTTGGCAGGATACATCCTGATAAGGGAACTTACGAAGCTATTGAAATTGCTAAAAAATCAAAAAGAAAACTTATTATTTCCGGCTTAATTCAAGACCAGGAATATTTTAATGAAAAAGTACAACCCTTTATTAACAATGACGATATTGTATATGTTGGCAATTCAGGTCCGAAAGAGAGATTAAAACTTTTAAGCCTGGCATGTGCACTATTGCATCCAATTAGCTTTAGGGAACCTTTCGGACTAAGCGTAGTTGAAGCCATGGCTTGCGGCACTCCGGTTATTGCATTTAACCTTGGATCGATGCCCGAATTAATTATTCATAGAGAAACAGGTTTCTTAGTATCTAATACATATGAAGCTATCGAAGCATTAAAAAATATTGGTTCTATAAACCGGTTTAAATGTACTAAGTGGGTTTCATCTATGTTCAGTCGCCAAAAAATGGCAGAGGGTTATTTGAATGTTTATAATGAAATATTAGAGCATGCAGACGTTGTGAAAAGAGAAGCTGGCAATAATTAGCTCCAGTTAGCATTGACAGCAGCTAATAAACAGTAGAAGAAAGCAATAAAAGTATGGTATGACAGCATTTCGACTACAACAAAAAATCAGAATAACTTTGCCAGTTACACACTTTTGGGGATACTGCCTGGTTGTGTAAAACTTTTCAATGCTTTTCCCAGTTCTTCTAGATCATGGTTTAGTTTGTGTTTAAAACTGTCCCATTTTTCAGCCCCATCTGATCTTTGTATATCGGTCAGATATAATATACAATGATTGAAAAAATATTATCTGAATTATTGCAATAAACCCTGTTCATTTTTCCGGCATGCTCAACCCAAGCCCCCTCCTTGCTGGCAGGGAGGGGGCATTATTCGCTATACCTTCGTACTTACTTATATTAATCGCTAATGTTGCTCGTCTAAGAGATTATGCAAGCTAAATCAATTTCACATTTACAGCATTTAACCCTTTTTTGCCTTCCTGTAAATCAAATGATACCTCATCGTTTTCAGATATGCTTTCTTTTAAACCTGAAGAATGTACGAAATACTCTTTTGTCGATTCAGCATCTTTAATGAACCCAAATCCTTTAGAATCATTATAAAATTTTACTGTTCCTTTGTTCATAATATATAATTTAGAATTTATTATTGCTATTTAACTAATGGCACGATTCCTGCCATGTCCCCGATAATATTTACCAGATCAGAACCTG
Source organism: Bacteroidota bacterium (assembly GCA_018831055.1). NCBI lineage: Bacteria > Pseudomonadati > Bacteroidota > Bacteroidota bacterium. The sequence goes on along the minus strand of JAHJRE010000094.1, from coordinate 16,616 downwards.
TCGGGATAACTATTTTTGTATTCCTTCCTAGGGATTCCTCCAGGGCTTCTAACTTTCTTAATAATTGAGCATTTCCAATAAAATATTTATCGGCTGCTTCATTTACCAGTTTTATAGCCGCAGCTTCACCTTCGGCATGTAAAATTTTAGCACGTTTATAACCTTCAGCTTCTTTAATTTTTGCACGTTTCACACCATCGGCAACTGTCTCGGCTGCTGTGGCCGAATCAATGGCTGCAATTTTTTCATTTTCCGCTTTCACTACTTTATTCATGGTTTCCTGCACATCAGTTGGGGGATCTATTTGTTTAAGTTCAGTTCTTATAATTTCTATTCCCCAGCTTTTGGTTTCTTTATGTAAAGTTTCATGCAGTTCAGTATTAATTTTCCCCCGCTCGCTGTTGGCAGATTTCAGGGTTAGGGTGCCAATAATATTACGAAGCGTTGTGCGGGCAAGATTTACAATCTGCCACTGATAATTGTCAACATCATAAGTGGATCCCTTGATACTTTCCTCATCTTGTTTTACACGGAAGTAAACCTGGGCGTCTACACTTGCATTCAGGTTATCGTTAGTAATGATTTCCTGAGGCTCGGCATCAACCATCTGTTCCGTTATGTTTACCATAAATATACGGTCAACTATAGGGATTATCCAATGAAAACCGGGATTGGCAAGTTTTTGGTATTTACCTAGCCGTTCAATAAGTCCACGATGAGTTGGCCTAACAATTCTTATTCCTAATAGGAATATTAATACAATAGGAATTATTATAAAAAGGAGGTTCATGATTTTTTTATTTTTATTGATGTAAATTTAATTTTAAAAATTCTCAATTATTTTTGACTTTTCATTAACATTTCCATTAGTTGGTTTTGATATTAACTTTTATGATCAGTGCTCATTTTTATAGCTTTGAATATTTTGGCCGATGTTTTCTTGAATATAAAATTAATGATATTTGATATAAAACCTTTTTTCTTTGCCAAGCCTGAAAAGTCTTAAAAAACCACACAATTGAAAGTTCAATTTATTTATTTAATGGATAAAACAGAAATCTGAGCCTATTCTTCCTTCACAAAGAAATTTGCAATAGCACTGCCCAAATCATCCAGATCTTTTTTAAATTCAACTTGTTTTTCATAAAAACCATCCATTTGTTTATTTTTATAATCGATAACTTTTGTTTTTAACGTATCTCTTTTTTGTTCCAGTTGTGCAAATTTCTCCTCATACTTTGATTTATCTGCTTTATTCTTCTTTTCAATTTTAAGCTTTAAGTCAGCAATCTCTTTCTCGTAAGCATCCATCCTTTTTTCGGATTCTTTAACGAATTCTTGATAGGCAGTGATTGTGTCTTGCTGAGCTATTACTGAATCATTTTGAGTGTCCGCTATAATATTTTCTGTGTTCTGTGCCTTATCGCTGGCTTTGTCTTTAACTTTTGACTGGCAGCTTGAAAACACTACTCCAATCATTACTATTATTGATAAAAAGAGCGTTGAAATTAAATTTTTCATTTTTTTTAAATTTTGATTTATGGAAATGTTTCCATCTCATAAAGGTATATCTATCATATCCGAAAACTATTACACTACTGTGTGAATATGTTACATCATTCACACATTTTCAATGAAATGGTTCTTATTAAATATAAAGAAGCACCGAATTACTCGCAGAAGAGAAAAAGATGGTGACTATTTTGAATTTTTTAATTCATTTAGAAGTTCCTTTAAATTGACAGAGGCATATGTAGAGGAATAATCCGACATAGCATAAGGAATGATTAAATCCTTGTTATGTACCATTGAACCACAAGAATATACTACATTAGGAACATAGCCCTCTCTTTCTTCAGCATTTGGAATTAAAAGCGGAGTTTTCGATCTCCCTATTTCTCTTTCAGGATTATCGATATCGAATAAAGCAGCCCCCAATACATACTCACGCATGGGGCCCACACCATGAGTTATTACCAGCCATCCCTCTTCAGTTTCTATAGGTGATCCACAATTACCGATTTGAATAAGCTCCCAGGAATACTTTGGTTGTTGCAACAATTTGGCCTCACGCCATACAGTAATATTATCGGAAAAAGCTATATAATTGTTAAAACCATCTAAGCGGCAAAGCATTGCATACTTTCCATTCACCTTTCTTGGAAATAATGCCATGCCTTTATTCAGAGCAATTTCACCATGCAGAGGCATTATCTTAAAGTGATAGAAATCTTCTGTTTCAAGAATTTTGGGCAGAATAGTTGTGCCGTCGTAAGCCGTGTACGTAGCATAATATGTTGTTTTGTTGTTTTCATCTATAAACTTCACAAAGCGGGCATCTTCAACACCATTTTTTTCATGTGACGAAACAGGAAAAATAACCCTTTCCGAGATATTGGTATCCAATGAAAACTGAAGTTCATAATGCGATGAAGCGAGCCATATTATTTGATTAAACAGAAATTCATTTTCAGTTGTCAATGGAATAGTTTTTCTTGATTCGTCGATACATTTGCGAAATTCATCGTAAGTAAACTCGTCATTGAGTTTTTCCAATATTAAGGCAGGAGGAATTATTCCATACATTTCCTGCATGCCATCTATTTTTTGGGCAAACGCTTTCTTATTGTATGTATGACGCCGGATATGTTCTGCTTCTTCCAGCAATTTACCAATGGGTTCAAGAGCAAGTTTATTGGTTTTATCAAGTATGCCAGTCCTGAAAACAATGGATGAAATATGCCCTTCACCTGTAGCTCTGAAACTAATAATAACCCTCTTTTCACCAGGTTTGATCTCGGTCTGATCCGGGTGTTCTACCATCGAAGGGTTAAAAAAAGCCACTGATTCAATAGAATATTCCATGGTAAAATACGAACCTATAAGAATTTGTTTGGAATAATCAATTGAATCGGGCTTTATGCTTAAATGTGGGAGTAAATGGATAATTCTATTAAAATGCTTCTCAAATATTTTAGTAATATTCCTGTGACGCATTGAGTAATCCCTAAGAGTCTGTTTTAATGCAAAAGAAGCATCATCTTCACGCATTTCCAGGATATATCGAATGGTATTTACAGCTCTTTGATCATTTGTAAAAAGAAAACGGGCAATCACCCTGCTGGGATCCGGGTTGAATGTTATATTTTTTCTACTTAAAGTAATCTTCATTCCAATTTATAATTTCATTGCATATTCTGTTAATACTGACCCTCATTCAAGTGATATTGCACTCCTGTTGTGGTGTTAAGGAATGAGGTTTAATTGACAATATTACCGAATATTTCTTAGACTTTCATCTTTTAATTCATCTCGGCAGGAAGTATTTACCAATCAGCCTATTATCACATCGGTAATGTAACAGAGAGCAGGAAAACGGATTCTGGTTTCTGGATGATCGCAGATATCATAGATCTCAGATAATATCTTCGATCAAAGATTGTTTGTTCTTCGATCTTAGATCAAGAAGAGGTTTGTACAAACTCGAAAGCCTTCGAGACATCCAGACGCTGTCCTAAGAACAACCAGAACTCTTTATTGTTATGCTTTCTTGCGCTATTTCGTATTGAGTTGAATTGTTAAGATCAAGGCATTTGCTATCAAAGCAAAGTCCCGTCGTAATCGATTGTCATTGGCCAGCACTAGTAATTGTGGCTTTTAGCGGACTCAAGGATCTTATGGGGATGCCAGGATTGCTATTAGTTTAGATAGTTTAGACGGTTAAGAAAGTTTAGTTTAGTTTAGTTTATTTGATTTTAATTCCTTTCGTGCTAAACGATAACCCCTGCTGGTTAGCAGTTGAGATCATAACCGCTTCGAAATAAGGCTCATTGGAACCAGGTAATATTGCCCAATCGAAGACAAAATTGGCACCCGTACCGCCTTCCCTGTCGGTTTCGTCAATAATTATTTCCACTGTTTCCATGGGTAGCAGAAAAACAGAACGATCGAAATAGGTACGGATCAATTTCCCTTCAGTATTGTAATACGATGCCTTGTTGATGTACACCGTATCCCTGAGATTTGTATTTCTCATGCTAATCGTAACCGTCAGATCATGGGTTCTGTGCTCCGTCATGCCATATATCTGGGAGTAAACCGATAAATAAGAACTGCCTTTTAAAAGGGTATCTTCCAAAGGTATGTCCGTTATCCTTTTTTCCCAGTTTTCGGGATTGATAGAACTGATTTCATTTCGATCCACGCAGGAAACCAGAAGAAAGGTTCCAATTAAAAGAATAGAAAGGAACTTCATACTCCGCAATATTTTATTTAATAAAGCCACAAAGCAAAATTACAAAATATATCGAGGATTATTTTATAATGATTTCCCCGTTGCTATATCCCTGTTCGGTCAAAACGCTTATCCTGTAAATACCCGCAGTAAGACTCCCGATATTCATAGCAATTTCATAGCCATCTGTGTTCCCGTTCCAAACTTCACTACCCATCATATCAATGATTCTAATGTTTTTGATTGGATGAAGAGACCGGATGTTTACAAATCCGCTTGACGGATTAGGATAAACTACAATATCGTTACGGGTTTCCGACAAGGGATATTGGCGGAGGCCAACCTCCAAAGGATCAAACACGCAGATCCAATCAGGGCCGGGAACCGAACTCACAAATATATCAGCGGATTCATTGTATAGCAAATCCGCTGTTATTCCGGGCATGGGATATGCTTCACCTTCATAAAGCATATTGAAGGATGACAAGATCAAGGGATTGCCATCTTTGTCAAGCCTCACCTTCCAGGTCAGAGGTTCTCCATGATTTATGACATCCACTATTTCTCCGGTCAATGGATCCACTTTATAAAGATAATTACCGGAGTTCAGGACATAAAACATTCCGTCATAGCTATTGAATTCTCCCGAGAAACTGTAGTTTTCAATGCTGAATTCGTTCTCCACAAACGAATTAATACCATCCAGGAAAATGATGGCCGTTTCGGATTCAAAACCAAGGAGGACTACTCTTTTATTATCTCCGCTGAAAACAATATCAAAGATGCCATAATAAGGAATAGGAACCTGTGTCAACATTCCGAGGGTTTGGGCATCTACAATATTCAGTACACTACCCAGTGATGGGTGGTTGTAACCTATCAAAAGGTATTTATCGTCGGGGCTTAGAGCAACCTTTGTATAAATAGATACTTCCCCAAAAAACTGATAAAAGACTCCCCTGGTGGCAGGAATCGATGCCTGATCCAGTATGTCCATGGTATCTCCTTCTAACCCGACCTTTAAGATATTGGCAAATCCACCGGAATATTCGATAAGATAAGCCTTACGACCATCGGATGATAATAATGCCTCATCAATGTTGCCGGTTCCAAGAACGTCAACAGTTTCATATCTTTCCAGGGAAATCAGATGAATAACGGAGGCATTTGCCCCGTATGCGATCATCTGTTGGTTATTTGGTAAAGGGAGTATCCCCGACACTTTTGAAAGTTGAATGATGGTATCTACTTCTTTCATTTCCACATCGAAGACCGTAATATTAAATGAAAGCATGTTAGCGGTAATAATCTTGCTTCCATCCGGTGTCATTACCGTAGATGATGGGACATCTGCTTCGGGGGCTGCCCCGCATAAAACAGAACCACAACAAGTTACATTAGTAACATCATTGAAATCCAAACAGTATAGCATTTCATTCCCCTGGCCCATAAGATTATAATCCGGAAGATTTCCGGCAACAATCTTGTCTTCTAGCGGACTTGTAATCGCGGGGTTTTCCGTTAATACTCCGGAATATTGACTGGTATATACTTGCCCGCTTGCCATGTGAATAAACCATATAAATCTTTCCGCCGGAATAATTGCATATTCACGATCTCTAGATTGTAAAATATTCAATAATGCAGAAACCGGCACATTGGGACGTTGTAAGGTGTGGGAAGCAAAGTCAAAAATGCAACAGCCGTCACCCGCAGTAATAGCCCGCTCCCCGTTTCGGCTGATTATAATATCAGAGAAAAGCGGTATACTGTACATGGTTGTATTCGTAAGTATGGAGTCAATTACACTGTAATCCGACATATTGATGCGATACATTATCATCTTATTTTCTTCCGGAGTTGAAAACATATACAAGGTATCGCCCGTGGGAGAATAATTACATCCCATCAGATAGATGCCTTTGAATACTTTTTCAATGCTTCCCGTTTTGGCATTAAAAATGACAGGCCATCCTATGCCTGCATAACCGGAAACAAATTTCTCTCCATCGGGATCTAGGTGAAATTTTGTAAACCCATACATTTTCCTGCCTGACGGCCCTGCCATTAACCAGTGGTATATCAATGGTTCGCTTATTTCGTAAATAAGCTGATTGGAATTCAGGTCCCATGCAATGACTTTGCCATCGAAATCTTTATCGCAAGCTATATAGGCAGTCTTCCCGTCTGCCGTGATTTCAACCTGGCATGGAGTTCCGTCAACAGAAATTATATTTTCCAGATTGTAGTCATCCAGGGAGATCACCCATACTTCCTGATCTTTATGACAACACACATATGCTTTATCCGAGGTCATCCTCAGGCATATTGGCTCCCTTCCTGTGGGAATGGTCGCAAGAACCTCCAAAGTAGCTGCATCATAAACCACAAGGTTGTTACTATGTTTGTTAATAAATGCAAAACTATTTCCATCGGGCGACCAGGCTGCATCAACAGGAAAATCGACTTCCACCGGCATACCGGGTTCGTAAGGAGAGGGCAACACTTCCGGGCTATTAGACATATTTTTCAATAGCAGCCTGAAGTCGATGTGGATCGTAAGATCTTCATCTTCACTTATGAAAACAGCGTCATCCTGGGGATATGAAATAGTAAATTCACGAAAAAAATCCTCACTTTCTATTTTAAAATAAACTTCGTGAGCTATCCCGATGATTCTTTCCTCGATACTCTGGGAAAACAGAAAATTAATGCATAACATTGCTGAGATCAACAATGTCAGACATTTTAAGAATGACTTCATAATATTGAGAATTACAAATTACTGCCCAAATGACCCATTGTAAATCCTTTTAGTTGCATAGGAAACAATATATCCAATATTTTCACTTAAGCCCTTTAACGATAAGTAAAAATTCAACTTCAGCTGTAGAACTTATTGGCAGAAATGTAGGCTTGATATTGTGAAAAACGGATATTACTTCTTCATTAAGGTGGTTAATGAGTTTTTCAAGACTTTCCTGCATAGTGCCTCGTTTTACATCCAATATGCAAACCTTGTACTTCATGTATTTAATTTTACGGGAATATAGTTATAGTCTAATGGAGGTTCATATGAATGCTTAAAAGTTCATTTAGTTCAGGTTCATGAATAGGTTTGGTAATATAGCCATCGAACACACCCTGAAACTTTTTGATTTCGCTTTCCAGAGCGTAGGCAGTCTGGGCAATTATCGGGAGGCCTGGTCTTTCTTTGCGGATGATACCTGCGGCAGTATAACCATCCATGATGGGTAGTTTTATATCCATCAGGACAATATCAATGGATGAGTCGTTTCTGCATACCTCCACGGCCTCCCTTCCGTCTCCCGCATGAACTACCTTTATACCTGTATTCGCAAGCATTTCATCAAACAATAAACTATTAAAATATTCATCTTCGACTACAAGAAGTGTGAAATTTTTACCGGTAAGAAACTTTTCTGTGTGGGAGTGTGATGAAACCTCAACTGGATTATACGGAACAGAAAACCAGAAAGCGGATCCTTTTCCAGGTTCCGATTCAATTTGCATTTTACCGCTCAATATGCCAACTAATCCCCTTGCAATGGAAAGCCCCAACCCGGTTCCCCCATACGTACGGGTGCTTGAAATATCTACCTGGCGGAAATATTCAAATATCTTATCAAACATGTCTTTATCAATGCCTATTCCGCTATCGCGGACAAAGAACTCCAGCTCATTTTCCTTTTTCATATAGCCAAATTCCACATAACCCTCTATGGTGAATTTCAGAGCATTGGAGATCAAACTACTTAGAATGTGAGTAATCTTACCCCCATCGGTGCTGACCATAGCATCGTGATCGTTTAAACCCTTTTTAGCAATTAACCGAATCCTTTTACCGGCAGCTTGCTCCGAAAAAACTTCAGAAAGACCTGAAATAATGTGGTTTAAATTTACATTGGATATATTTAATCGCACCTGCCCTGTTTCAATAGAAGACATGGTAATTACATCGCTAACAATGGACAATAATTGCTGGCTGCTTTTCATAATGATCTCTGCAAACCGTTTCCTTTTGTCCATTGGCATATTATCGTCCATTAAAAGCTCAGTGAAACCGGTAATGGCATTCAGCGGAGTACGGATCTCGTGCGACAGGTTTTGCAGGAAAGCAGTTTTCAGCTTGTCGCTTTCTTCAGCTTTCTCTTTTGCCAGAACAACCTCAGTATTTATCTGTCGCAGTTGTTCATTCAATGCCTCATATCGGGCATTTTGTTCCAGGAGCTCATTTTTGGCTTTTCTTTGTTTTAGAAGTTCCTGGTAAACAAGCAAATATATAATTACACTGGTAATAACGATAAAGACAAAGCCTTTATAGGTCTGTATCCTGAGAATATAATCGGCATCCTGGGAAATCTCATTTACAATACGATCGGAAAACAGGATGTATAATAAGCCGATCACAAGGTATATTAGCCCTATGCGTAATGCCTTTGAGTTGATTTTTTCGAAACGCATATCCTGAGTATGCCTATTAATATTCAGACTGATAAATATAATAAAATCTCAATGAAATATCAAGATAATACTTCAGTGCTTACTTTGCACCGCGTGCAAAGTAAATCTTCATACACAATATCAAACAGATAGACATAACTATTGGATTTGGGTAAGGTGAAATAACACTTCACTCCATATGTCGCGGGCAATGTCATCCTGGTTTCTGTTTCCGTTGGTAACAAAAAACACTTCTTTATCTTCCAGCCGGCTCATTGCTTTAAAGTACATATCCCGTACCTTTTGCAGATTTTCCCTGGTTTCATAAAGCTCCACACTGTTTCGGCCGTTTTGAATTCTGTCCATACTGATCTCCGGAGATATATCTAAAAAGATGTGAAGGTCAGGCTTTAGCAAAGCAGCACTCAGGGAATTGGCTTCAATGACCCAGTCAAGAGGCATATGTACTCCCTGATAAGCGTAAGAAGACAAGTAGTATCGATCACAGACTACGGTATAGCCTTCCTCTAGCTTTTTCAGGAGGCCATCGGTTTTATTGAGGATATGATGGAGGCGGTCGGCCACGAACAATCCTGCAATCACCCTGTGATCGGCCTCCATGCGGTGTCCGAAAATATCCCGGATCAATGAACCTATAGGACTTCCTGTGGGCTCACAGGTAGGATACACTTTATGGCCTTTTTTCTCCAGGGCATCGCAAAGCAGCTTTAGCTGGGTACTTTTCCCGCAGCCGTCAATACCTTCAAACGCAATAAATAAACCTTTCTGCATTTTTAACCTGAATTGATCTTACCAAAAAACTTTCAAAGATACGCTTATTCGTGCACTTACAAATTTCCGAAGCATTTCAGGATAAGGTTGATGAGGTCTTCTTTGCGGAATGGTTTGGCAATGTAATCGTTGCAGCCATGATCACACAGCGGCAAACCATATACATCTCCCATCAACAATAAAGAAATTCTTTGAGTATGAAAATATTTTTCTATAACATAGAGGATTACGAATAGTCAAGATATCTGATTCAGCACAGGTGGCAGAGTTTCATTAAACTGGCAGGAAAACACTTATTGTTCCAGCATCATAACAACAAAGATGGCAGTACAAATGACTGATTTCAGAAAATGATGGCTTTGGCAGACTCCTGACCTGACGAGTGCCTCATTATAAGCAGGTACAACCCTGCAGGAAGATTCCTGCCGTCCATTCCATTTGCATCCCAGGTGAAGCTATGCCGGCCGGCACTCAGGTTTTCTGAGGCCAGACAAAGGATATGTTCACCGGTGGAATTATATACATCAAGGCTGATGATTCCTTCATTTTCAAGGAATGCGTCAATATTCGTTTTTCCCCGGAACGGATTCGGTTTAATCTGCATGTATGACTTATCATGAATGCCTTTTATATCATGCAATCCTACAACCGGGTCGCTTGAAGCCAAACGCAACCAGCCTTCAATATTATCATGATAAGAAATATACAACAAATTGTTATCGATAATAAAATCTATTGCAGGATTCCATATGTCTATATAATCAATAATTTCCGTATTCCATGCATCGTCTGAACCCCAGGCATGTTTAACCAATCCGGCATTATGAGCAAAATACACAATATGAAATACGCCTTCCTGATCAATACGGATAATATTATCCCAACCAATTTTGTTTTGTTGCGTTCCGGGATCAACCACGGAAAAAACCCATTCACCAGCGTTTTTATAAGCATACCGCAAATCGTAAAGACCTTCACCAGTATAATAAAAACTAACATGGGGCTGTTGGTTTTCATCCAGGACGAGATATGAATCCATGCTGAATGGTAGGTTATCTTCAACAATCCATTCTGTTCCGTTAAAATAGCGGTAAATAGAATAAGCCATGGAAGACAGGATGTGAGGATTATCAAGCTGATCGGTAACAATAGACCCTACGGTACCGAAGCCGCCGGGAAACACTTCAACGTTCCAGTTTCCATTATCTTTGAACGCATATCTGAGCTCTCCCTGGTCAACACCTGTATAGGCAATATGAGGCCTGTTTTGGGAATCAATGGTAAAGCGAAGCCAACTGGCACTGTTTGTCGTTGCATCTACGGTCTCATACTGCCACTCTCCGTCAAAAAACCCATAACTGATACCGTACTGGTCATTCCTGAATGCCACATGAATGTGGTTTTCAGGATCAATGGCAACACCAGGCCCGGTATTGATTCCTCCGGTTCCCACTCCTACCAGCTCTTCATCCTGCCATCCAAAACCATCCCACCAGGTGTGATGCAATTTCGATCCAAACAAACGGGGATGGTAATTAAAAATATGAGGATAGCCATCCTGATCAAAAGCCATACCGGTACCAATCACATTTCCATTGTATCCCGGCGGGATCGAATCCACATCGCTGTAATACCAATACTGGGCCTGGGTTGTAAAGCTTAACACAAATATTGTCAGGAACAACGGAGCAAGCAACAGGAAAAACTGCCTGCAAAAAGGACTGGATACTTTCATAATCTGGAAGTTTAGATAAGTTATTGTTAAAAAAAGTTGATCTATACAAATTTCGGGCTTTATGTAAGTAATATCAATTTTCAAGACTTCACAAAAATTTCACAATCCGGAATATTCTCATCACTATAGTTTCACGAACTATTTGCAACCCATCATGAAATCATTATCAATTAATCAAAAGGGGATTTTTAAATTTCACAGGAAAAAGTATACTATACCTACAAGACTATTATGAGAATAACGGTATTTGTAAAAATCCTCAGATTCATTTTATCGCCTCCGGGACATTGCTACGGAAATCAATTACGCAAAAGATTAAATTCTGGAAATAAAGGTTATCAGATTCACATCGCGGTTATTCACTATCCCCATTTTTTTCCGCAGGCGGAAGCGCGCCATTTCGATAGCACGGCTGCTTTGCCCTGAAATTGAAGATATTTCCTTAGTTGACATATTCAGTTTAAGAAAAGCACAAAGCCTTTGCTCATTAGGGGTAAGATCCGGAAATACACGGTTAAGGTTTTCGTAAAATGCGCTATGAACCTCTTTAAATCGTTTTTCAAATTCCTCCCATACCCTGGCCTGAGTAATATCCCTGAGTTCCTTGACAATATTGGTCAAGGTTGTCCTGGTCTCTTCTCTAACGGCATTCTTCTTCATCTTTAACAGCTTTTCCCGGATATCTTCAATCATTTCATTTCTGCGCATAAGGGTAACAAGGTGGGTGGTTAATTCGCGGTTTTTGAAATCAAGTTCATCTGTTAAATATTGCTGCCTGAGCCTGGAGTATTTGACAAGTATGCGATAGCGGAGCAAAATCAATAATATAAAAATAAACCCTGAAATAAGTCCAAGGATCAGGACTATGTTGGTGAGATCTTTGCGTTTGGCCCTAAAAATCCTTTCCTGTTCTTCTTTTTCCAGTTCATATAAAAATTCCTGCCGGGCCAGGCGAGTAATCAGATCCTGGCTATTGAGGCTGTCACTCAATACATACAACAAATCGAGGTATTTGTAAGCAGAATCCAGGTTACAATTATTATAAATATTACGGAGTATTTCGGCCGCTTCCAGTTGAATCGTCAGTATATCTGTTTTTTTTCCAACATCGTATGCTTTTCGGATATATTGCAAAAATTTTTCTTCATCTCCCACCGATGCGTAATAATGCCCCAGGTGAAAATATATATATGCAGAATTCCTGTTTGAGCCCAGTTTTTTATTGGCTTCCTGGGCTAACCGGATATACCGGAGAGCTGAATCGGGCTGGTTTTTTTCCCGGAAACCCTGTGTAATATTGTTAAAATTGGAAACCATTTCAGGGAAATTGCCGGTTTGAATATACATTTCGTTAGATCGCTTCAAAAGATGAATGGCTTGATCAAGCTCGCCGGTTGCACCATAGGTCACCCCCAAACTTGCCAAAGCCCTGGCCATTCCATATTGATAACTTGCCCTTTCTGCAGACTCCAGTGACTTTAAATTATAATCATTGGCCTTTTTATACTCGTGCTGCTGGAAATACAGTCCACCGATCTGATATAAAGCATTACTCTGACCGACATGATCATTGGTTTGTTCATATATCTTCAAGGCTTCAAACGCAAGTTCTGAACTCTTTGCATATGCCCCCAGTTGTCGGTAACCATTAACAAGAATGAGCAATGACCCGGCATAGTAATCCTGCCTGTCCAACCTGCCTGCAATTTCCCTCGCTTTGCTTGCATATTCAATAGAACGAGTAAGCTCGGTCTTGCTATCGTAAATCCGGGAAAGCGCAATCATCGCCTGCAAAGCACCATCCTCATAAGAAATAGCTTCCGACAGTTGAAGTGCATTGGAAGTATATTGGAAAGCATCTTCAGGAGAAGCAGACTTTATCATGTCTGCAAGTTCCAGCAGCAAATCAACCTTTTCAGGGCCATTGCCAACCAAAATAACCGCATTTTTTAAAGAATCAACCCGTGACAGATCCTGACCCGCCATTAATATGACATTCCCGGTAAAGATCAATAAAAGAATGTATTTGTGCATAAGATCAAATATAAAAAATCTGATCAAACCACACTCAACAGATCCTGTGAAAGTTATTCAATCATATTTTGGCAGCAATTCCATATCCTGCCCAAGCCATAGGCAAATAAGCTGCAATAAGATCCAATGCATTAAACCATAACGGTGCATTCAACTGAAGCACATTGATTATCCCTCCAGCCAAAAATAGCAAACCAACTATCATTGCCATCAGCAACCTGTGGTCTTTTGATATCAGCGTGGCAATAAAAGCTCCAACAAGTGTTCCCAATGCATGGGCCAGGAATGGCATGATAAAATGCTTTGGCTCAAACAACCGGATCCCTTCCTGAAGATTAGTCATATCAACACCTTCAGGTAAAGGAATAATATGGCCGCTAAGCATGACAATGGCCATATTCACAATGCTGCCCAGAACAAGGCCGGCAAGGATAGAAAGAATGTAACGCAAAACCTTCATACAATTAACAATGAACAATGAATAATGAACAATAGCCTGCCCCGAGCTTAGTCGAGGGGAGCTAAGTCGAGGGGAATAATGAACAATTGCCTTAGCGGATAGGGACCCAGAGGCATTTTGTTTACAAATATAAATTTAAATAAATATAAAATACACAATTTGCATCATAATGACATACTCCCAGCTCCCAGCTCCCAGCTCCCAGCTCCCTGCTCCCTGCTCCCTGCTCCCTGCTCCCTGCAACCTGCAACCTGCAACCTGCAATCTTTCACTTTCTGATAATCACACCAACAAGCAAAATACATTTCGCTTACCTGGCAACAATCACTTTCACTGTTTGCATTAAGGTTTCTGTCATGGCTGTTATTGAATAGATCCCGTTTTGGGGAAGAGTCAGATCCAGAGTTATCAGGCCATGGGGGTTATACATCAGGACAGGCTGTCCGGTAATTGTTGTGATCTCGATTTTATCCGTATCATTGGGGATCATCACTTTAAAATTACCGTCGTTAGGATTGGGATAAATTTTCATACCAGTCTTTTCTGTTTTCTCTATTGTTCCTGAAGAAGCTATATCTCTAACCAGTCTCACATAATGTTTTATTCTCACCACATCCCCCTGGGGGCCGAAGCCGTATGGATAGCCGCCAGGGTCGCCGGTTTTAAAATCACAGCGCTGAGCGCCGGCGCCATGTACATCCATCAATGTATAATTGCCCGACATGGGAGGTTCTTCCATCCATCCCAGGGCTTCTCCAAAACAGACATAAACTGCCTGTTCTCCCGGTGTGGATGAAACAGAAGCATGAGTAGTAGATGTCCAGCAGAAAGGGAAATTGAGGTTCCCCCCTTCATCGGTAATCTGGGAACAATTAAAAAGCGGATCAATTGCAGATGAAGAAGTTGTTGCTGGGCTGCGGGTATAATCCACAATACTCTGAAGTTCTTTTGCATCGGGTAAGCGCCAGTCCGTATATCCTGCAAATACTGATGTTTCGGCATGCTCCAAAGCTTCCTCCCAGGAAAGAGGCTCCCCGTTGTCATCCTGTGTCCACATCAAACCTGTGGAATTATCGCTTATGGTTCCATTCCCATTATTGCTGAATGAATTTACGCCATAGTTCTGTCCACCTCTAACGCACTTTACATAGAACAGTTTATCCCCCACCCCGGGCATCGTTAATGGGTATCCCTTAATCCTCCCATCGGCAAAATTAACACCAAACATGGTCTCCATACCCCCCATGGAGGTTGATACATAAAGAGTCAAGCTTGCATACTGGGCATCGATGAGTCTTTCACCGGCACTCTCGTCGCCATATCCGAACTCAAACACTTCATCATCGATAAAAGGTACAAAAACCGTAGGATTTGGACCACTGATATCGAGACCGCTAAATAGAATGAGAGAGTATAATTCCTTGATCGTCGGCAACCTCCAGTCGGTATATCCCGCCAAAGCCAGCGTATCAGCATAAATAAGGGAACTCTGATAGCTGAATTTATCAGCCACATTTATCGTTCCATCGCCGTTCAAATCGGCAGACTGCTGCCACATGAGTCCTGTGACATTATCCGTGACTGTTCCGTCCCCATGATCCGTGTAAGAAGGTATGTTTCCCGGATACATGGCATCCTGTCCGTAAAAAGCCTGACTCGTTGAAGGGGCTAAGATTTCTGCGGAATTATCATAGAAAATTGTCTGGTTTGTGCCGACGATTTCGTAGGACTGTGACAGAGCGGAATGATTTGCAAAAGCATAAAAAATCAGCAAAATAATAGAGAAGAAAGCCTCCTGTTTTCCGGATAGGACACCCATTTTCAAAACTGGCTGTTAATTATATTCATTATTTGTTCTTGGGTTGGGTTGTTTTTTAGTAAAACCTTTTGATTTTTGCCGTTTGCGTATTGGAAAATAACCTCATACATTTTGTTGATTTGCTTTACAGCTTGATTGACAGATATGTTTGTTTGATTTTCAGCTAAAACCCTCTCAAGTTCTTTGAATAAAAGGTATGAAACAAACGATATGCAAATATGAGCCTCTATTCGCTCTCTTATTCGATGATATATAGGTCTGATTTTCAAATCAGTTTTTGATATTCGAAAGGCTCTTTCGATAAGCCATAGGTTTTGATAATTTTCAATCACCTCTTTTCCTGTGAAAGTTGTATTGGTAATATACCCTTTCAATCCGTCCCACTTTTGATCATCTTCAAACTTTTGATAATCAATTTCTATGTTTATTGTTCCTTCAAGCCGCAGATATTTATTATAACCCCTGTTGTTAATGTTGCTCTTTGTGAGGCGGCCCGCTTTGAGGTTTTTTTCCAGGCGTTTTAGGCCTTTTTCCCGGTTATATGCATCTTTCTTTGCCCTTTTCTGAGAATAGCTGACAAATAGGGTAGTATTGTCAGGTCTGAGTAATTTTTTAATTTGTCCATCGGTTAAACTGAGTTGATGAATTTGCTTTTTTACTTTTGTTGACTCATTTTTAATTCTGGCCCCAAGAATGAAGCTATATCCATTTTCTTTCAGGTCGGTAATATTATCTGATGACAACAATCCTGCATCTGCAACCACAATGGGTTTGTTAAGATCAAATCGTTTCTCAAATCGCTCCAAAACAGGGATGAGCGTGTGCCCCTCATAAATACTCCCTTCATAAATATCATAACCAATGGGGTAACCATTTTTGCCAACCAGTAATCCAAGATAAATCTGAGGATGTTGATGTTTGCCTTCTTTTGAAAAACCAGTTACTCTGAACTCATCCGCATGATCACTTTCAAAATAAATTGTGGTCATATCATAAAATATAACACCGATTTTTCCACCCAATATGCCTTTTGTGTATTGAAAACTAATCTCTTCCGTTTGATTTTTATATCTGGTAT